>CAMZMA010000152.1 GCA_947311815.1 uncultured Flavobacteriaceae bacterium | reverse complement strand
CTGTTCCTTTTTCTTCTGAAAAAATATAATCAAATAATGACTTCAAAAAAGTCGCATTTATTACTTGAATTTAAGATCGCATTATAAAATCAAATTGATATTCTAAAAAAACTGTCTTAAAAAACAAATAAGTCATTACGAACAACAGGACAAACTCATACTTTTTATAAAAGCCACGGATTCACAAATCTTTTTTTAAAATTGCAAAAAATTATCGATGAATGAACTCGAATCCTTAAAAAACCCTTTGGCTTTTACAGATTGCTTCGTGCCTCGCAATGACATGTTTTAAAAAATTAAGATGGTTTTTAACCTTTATATTTCATCGGCAAATACACTATTTTTTTTGTTTCAAAGAACTCTTCTTCAAAAAAATCTGGGAGATTGTAAATTTTAGCCTTCGGAAAATCTTGCAACTCTTCGGTTAAATCGCCTCCTTTTAAGTATAGAATCCCGTTTTTTAATCCGAAATCTTGTAAATGGTTGTGTTTTTTATGCACTTTATTTTTATTCCATCGCACAAAAGTTTCCATTTGCGCTACGGCTCTACTCACAATAAAATCATAGGTATCTTTCACTTCTTCTACTCTACCATGAGTAGTTTTTACGTTTTCTAAGCCCAAACCCTCAACAACTTCATTCACAACTTTTATTTTTTTACCAATACTATCTACCAAATGAAATTGTGTTTCTGGAAACAAAATTGCTAACGGAATCCCAGGAAAACCACCACCTGTACCTACATCCATTATTTTTGTTCCTGCTTTAAATTGAATCACTTTCGCTATCGCCAAAGAATGCAATACATGGCGTAAATACAGCTCATCAATATCTTTACGAGAAACTACGTTAATTTTCAAATTCCAATCTTCATATAATTCTTGTAATTTAGAAAATTGCACTTTCTGTGTCTCTGTAAGATTCGCAAAGTATTTTAAAAGTATGTTCATCGATAAAAAATATTCGACAAAAATATACGTTTTAAAATCATCTTTCTAACAAAAAAACCTATTTTTGTTACACAAACAAACAACTATTATGAAAACAGTTCATTTTTCGCGCATTGACAAAGCAAAATTTTTCAGAACCTTAAACAAACGTGTAAACAATTATTTTAAAGAAAATAATATTAAACGCACTGGCGATTGGAGATTATACTCTAAAGCCATTTTAATGTTTGTTTTATTTTTAGTCCCGCTAATTTTAATTTTATCAGTAAATATGCCAAATTGGGCGATGTTACTACTAACCATTGTGATGGGAATTGGTATGGCAGGAGTTGGCATGAATGTAATGCACGATAGCAATCATGATTCGTTTTCTAGTAAAAAATGGGTAAACAAACTCTTTGGAAGTAGTATTTATATTTTAGCTGGAAATGTATATAATTGGAAAGTGCAACACAATGTTTTACACCATACATTTACCAATGTAAAAGGAATGGATGAAGATATTGACGCTGGTAGAATTATCCGTTTTTCTAAACATTCTAAATGGTTGAAAATTCATAAATTTCAAAAATATTATTCTATTTTTTTATACGGATTATTAACCATCAACTGGGCAATTACTACTGATATTAAGCAAATGCGTAGTTACTTAAAACGAAAATTGTCGTATGGTAAATTTCCTAATCCTGCTACAGAATGGACTAAACTAATCATTTCTAAATTAGTCTATTATTCGCTTTGGATTGTTTTACCATTACTCGTTTTAGACCTTGCTTGGTGGCAAGTATTATTAGGTTTTTTTGTGATGCATTACACAGCAGGCATGATTTTAAGCGTCGTTTTTCAACTAGCACATGTAGTACCAAATACCGAAATGCCTTTGCCAGATAAAAACGGGAATTTAGAGCATACTTGGGCAGTGCATCAATTATACACCACCTCTAATTTTGCACCCAGTAATTGGATTGTTAATTTTTATACTGGTGGATTAAATCATCAAGTAGAACACCATATTTTTCCGCATATTTCTCACGTTCATTACAATAAATTAGCTGAAATCGTTAAGAAAACAGCCAATGAATTTAATCTTCCGTACAATGAGTACAAAACGATGAGAAAAGCCTTAAAAGAGCATTTTAATCATTTAGGGAATTTAGGAAAAAACCCACAATTAGCATAACCAACACATACAACACAACAATGCCACAACCATTATCAGACAGAATTAACAGTTTACCAATTTCTCAAACATTGGCAATGGCAGCAAAAGCAAGAGAATTAAAAGCTGCAGGAAAAGACATTATTAGTTTAAGTTTAGGTGAACCCGATTTTAATACGCCAGATTTTATTAAAGATGCCGCTATTGAAGCTATCAATCAAAATTACAATTCGTACACACCTGTTGATGGCTATGTAGAATTGAAAGAAGCGATTTGCACTAAATTTAAACGCGACAATCATTTAGAGTACAAACCCAATCAAATTGTGGTTTCTACAGGTGCAAAACAATCTATTGCCAATGTAGCACAAGTCCTTTTAAATCCTGGTGATGAAGTTTTACTTCCGGCACCATATTGGGTAAGTTATTCGGCAATTGCCATTTTATGTGAAGCGAAATTTGTAGAAATACCATCATCAATTGATGATGATTTTAAAATTACACCTGCACAATTAGAAGCCGCAATTACGCCAAAAACAAAGATGATTTTCTTTAATTCGCCCAACAACCCTAGCGGAAGTATTTACAGCGAAGAAGAATACAGAGCCTTGGCAAAAGTGCTTGAGAAACATCCGAAGATATTTATTTTATCTGACGAAATCTATGAACACATCAACTACGGAACAAAACCTTTTAGTTTTGCTGCGATAGAAAACATGTACGACAGAACCATTACCGTAAACGGATTAGCAAAAGCTTTTGCTATGACAGGATGGAGAATCGGTTATATTGGCGCACCACAATGGATTGCCAAAGCGTGTACAAAAATGCAAGGACAAATTACTTCTGGAGCAAATTGTATTGCGCAAAGAGCTGCCATAACAGCTGTTTTAGCATCGCCTAAAAAAGTACAATTTATGGTAGATGAATTTCTATCGCGTAGAAATATTGTCTTAGACTTACTAGGAAAAATAAACGGATTTAAACTGAATATTCCTGAAGGTGCTTTTTATGTTTTTCCTGATATTTCGGCTTTCTTTGGCAAAACTATTAAAAGTAAAAAGATACAAAATGCGAATGATTTTTCTATGTTATTGTTAGAAGAAGCCAATGTTGCAACCGTAACAGGCGATGCTTTTGGAGCGCCTAATTGCATTCGATTATCGTATGCAGCTTCTGAGTTACAACTAAGAGAAGCTATTAAAAGAATTAAAGAAGTTGTAAGTTAAACTCTTTTATTTCTTTTCAAAATACGAAACCTCACCAAATAAAAGTGAGGTTTTTTTATCTAAAAAAGAATCGCTGCTAAAACAAATGCTACCAATACTACTTTTAAAGAAACGGCAAAAGCACAAGACATTGATGTGCAATTTTCTCTCGCACTTTCTCTTAATTTGTAAATAGATGATTCGCTACCATTTTTAAAACTAAATTTTACATCTTCTTTATACGTTGATGTTAATATTCCTCTTTCAAATACTGAATTATATACTGTTGATTTCATCATAAATGTTTTAATTGGTTTATACTAGAAAGACGTATATCTCAACAAAATGTAACAGCTATAAAAACAAACAAACCGAGTGATTGTAAGGAAAAACAAGAAGATTTATCAATAATGATAGTTTACACAAACCTGCTCGATACTATAAAATATTTTCTAAAATGTAACATTTTTTAACAAAAAAACGACCGCCAAATGGCAGTCGTTAATTATATGATTTTTGCAATAAACTAATCTACATTATCATGCAAAAAAGAATTGTTAGCATTTAATTGAATTTCATCATTATCAATTTTTAAAACCGTTTTAGATTTACTGTCAGATACCGATGTGTTAATATCTACGCCCATTCTTTTATAAGCTGGTTGACGTTCAATTTCATCAATATTCTTGTTTAAATGATCATTAAACTTATAGTTAAATCCTTTCATTTTCTGGCGCCTTTCTTCTGCTCTCGATTGCAATTCTGTAATAGTTAAATCTAACGGAGAAACCTCTACGCTATCCGTTTTAATTTCATTAATTTCTACTTGTGGTTTTGCTGTTTTTAATTCAAATTGAATTTCTTCATCATCTTCTTTATTCGCTTTAGAAATAATAGAACTTTTACCAATAGTCGGTTGTACATTAAAATCTTCTAAGACAAATCTTTTTTCTACAATCTCTTCATTTTTCGCAACATTTTCTGGTGATTTTTTTACATCTTTTTGCTGAGTTTCATCAGTTAATTCAAATTGAATTTGATTGTTTTCTGACACTTTAGGTATTGTTTTTAAAGGTAAATCGAACAGTAAATTTTCTTCTTCTTTCTTTGGTTGCTCAACCTCTTCTACTTCATTTTTTTTCACCGTAGCATCTGTAATGATAAAATCGTCTTCAGAAATGGTTTCTGCCACAATTTCATCATAAGAAACTTCACTGTTTTTTATAAATTCTGATGTTTGCACTACATCTAACCCTAATGTTTCTTCAACAACATCATCTTCTAAAATATGTACAATTTTCTCTTCTTTTACAGATGATATTGGCGCATCTAAAACCGTATCTTTTTGCACTTCTTTTTTAGAAAAATCATAGGTTATTTTTTGTTCATCTTCTAAAGTATGAATAATTTTTTTAGCTTCTACATTAGAAATAGCACTTTGCTGATCTACATCAAACCCAGTAGCAACAATAGTTACAGAAATCGAATCTTCTAAATTGTTATCTTCGCCAATTCCCATAATAATATTGGCATCATATCCTGCTTCTGTTTGTATATAATCGTTAATTTCTCCTATTTCATCGATAGTTACCTCATTTTGACCCGATACAATTAAGAGTAATACATTTTTTGCTCCCGTAATTCTATTGTCATTCAACAACGGAGAGTCTAAGGCTTTCACAATGGCATTTTTCGCCCTATTTGTACCCGATTCTTTGGCAGAACCCATAATTGCTGTCCCGCTATTAGAAAGCACTGTTTTTGCATCGTGTAAATCTATATTTTGTTTGTAGTGATGTGTTATTACCTCTGCAATTCCTTTTGCTGCGGTAGATAATACTTCGTCTGCTTTAGAAAAACCTGCTTTAAAACCAAGATTTCCGTACACTTCTCTTAATTTATTATTATTAATAACAATTAAAGAATCTACATTTTTTCTTAACTCATCAATACCAACTTGCGCTTGTTTAGAACGCATTCTTCCTTCAAATTGAAAAGGCATTGTAACGATTCCGACCGTTAAAATATCCATGTCTTTTGCAATTTTAGCAATAATTGGTGCAGCCCCTGTACCTGTTCCTCCTCCCATACCTGCAGTAATAAACACCATTTTGGTTTGAGTGTTTAGCATTTGCTGTATTTCTTGCATGCTTTCTTTGGCAGCTTTTTCGCCAACTTCTGGATTGGCACCTGCGCCTAAACCAGCAGTTAAATTTACTCCTAGCTGTATTTTATTAGGGATGGGACTGTTTTCTAAAGCTTGGGCATCTGTATTGCAAATTACAAAGTCTACACCTTTAATTTGTTGCTGAAACATATGGTTTACAGCATTACTTCCTCCTCCACCAACACCTATAACTTTAATGGTATTAGATTGTGCTTTAGGCATCTCAAATAAAATGTTATCAAATTCTGCGCTCATAATAACGTTTATCTTTTTATTGTTTTTATTTCTTTTTTATTCTGCATTGTCTAAAAAATCTTTTAAACTTTCTGTGAATTTTTCAAAGAAAGATTTCTTTTTAGGCTTCAATTTTTCTACTACTTTTTGTTCTTCTACAGTTTCCGTTTCATCATCTAAATTTTCTGTTACAGGCACTTCTTCTACTTCTTCTTTGGCATGGTTTTCTAAGCCTTCCATTAATAAACCAACTGCTGTAGCATACGCTGGACTAGATAACAACTCGTCTGAATCTCCTGCCAAATGCTCATTTGGGTAACCAATTCTTGCATCCATACCCGTAATATATTCTACCAATTGACGGAGGTGTTTTAATTGAGAACCACCACCTGTTAATACAATGCCCGCAATCAATTTTCTTTTAGACGTTTCGTGTCCGTAATTTTTAATTTCTAAATACACATGCTCAATAATTTCTTGCACTCTTGCATGTATAATCTTAGACAGATTTTTTAAGGTAATTTCTTTAGGTTCTCTACCTCGTAAACCAGGGATTGAAACAATTTCGGTTTCTTTATTTTCTCCAGGCCACGCCGAACCAAACTTTATTTTTAATAATTCTGCTTGTTTTTCTATGATAGAGCAACCTTCTTTAATATCATCAGTAATTACATTTCCTCCAAACGGAATGACGGCCGTATGACGAATAATACCATCTTTAAAAATAGCTAAATCTGTGGTTCCACCACCTATATCAATCAACGCAACTCCTGCTTCTTTTTCTTCTTGACTTAATACTGCGGATGCAGATGCTAACGGTTCTAAAGTAATATCCGCTAAATTTAATCCTGCGCTTTTTACACATCTACCAATATTTCTTATCGATGATACTTGCCCTACTACTACATGAAAATTAGCTTCTAATCGTCCGCCATACATTCCGATAGGTTCTTTGATATCTGATTCTGATTCTACTTTGAAATCTTGTGGCAATACATGTATAATTTCTTCACCAGGAAGCATGACTAATTTATGTACTTGATTTACCAAATTATCGATATCCGCTTCATCAATTACTTCATCAGCATTATTTCTGGTGATGTAATCACTATGATGCAAGCTTCTAATATGCTGTCCCGCAATACCAACAACTACATCATTTATTTTATGATCTGAAATATTTTCTGCCTCATCTACAGCTTGCTGAATAGATTGAATAGTTTGTGTAATATTACTAACCACACCCCGTTTAACACCTAAACTTTTGGCTTTTCCGATACCTAGAACCTCTATTTTACCGTACTCATTTTTACGACCAATTATGGCAACAATCTTGGTAGTACCAATGTCTAAACCAACTGCTATTTTATTGTTTTCCATTTAAAAAATTATTTAGTACACACAACTTGGTTGTGATATTTTAAATTTATGATACTATATTTTTTTATTGTTTTATTTTGAAAAGTATTGTTGTAAAATGCTTTCAATTTTTTAAATTTGGTAGCAACATTTTCCATTTTACCAAATATAATTTTATAATTACCACTTCTAACATCAAATACAAATTCATTCTTATTGGTTTTTCGAATTCCAATAATCTCTTTTTTTAAAAAACCATCATTTAAAATGACCTGTAACAAACGTATAATTTGCGCTATTTCTTTGGTTGTTTTTACCCCTGAAATTAACGGAACTCTTGCCGAATAATTTTTAGAAATAGGTACTTTTACACCATATTTATCTACATAATACACTGCCGAATTTGTTGAAATTCTTGCAATGGGTTCTCGTTGTTTTATCCTTGTTTGTAAGCGTCCGTCTACCGTTAAAAATACCGTTGCTTTTTCTACAAATGGATTTTTTAAAACATTTTGCTCCAAACTTTGTAAATCTATTACTCTTTTTGCTTGGTTTTTTATACTTTTTCGATTTTGTATTAACATTTTATCAACTAGCTGATGTGTTAAAAACCCGTTAGCACCTTCTTGAAATTCTATGGCTACCTTTTTTACTTTTATACGCCCGTTTCTTTGCGATGAAAATCCGTATAAAAAAACAATTCCCATCAATAAAATCAATAGACCAACGTATTTTAACTGTTTTTTCATACGGTTGTTTTTTTACAGATTTCTAATTCGTTTTTTACCTCATTTACTAGCAAACCAATGTCTCCAGCACCCATCATAATCACAATTTTTGTTGCCGATTGTTTAATTTCAGCTAACAAATTGGCTTTGGTTGTTAATTTCTTTTTTTGATTTGTCATTTTTTCGAGCAACCACTCGGAATTTACGCCTTTAATAGGCAATTCTCTCGCTGGATAAATATCTAACAACAATACTTCATCAAATTTTGATAAAACCGAAGCAAAATCATCTACAAAATCTTGAGTTCTACTAAATAAATGTGGCTGAAAAACTGCCAGCACTTGTTGATTTGGATACATTTCTCTCACCGAATTTTCTACGGCTTTTATTTCTGTTGGATGATGTGCATAATCATCAATCAACACCAAATTATTCGTGTTTATTTTATACGAAAATCTTCGTTGTACGCCTTTAAATGTTTGTAGCCTGTTTCTAATAACATCCAAAGAAATTCCGTATATATTCGCCATAGCTAAAGCCGCTAACGTATTCATTACATTGTGTTTCCCTGGCAAATACAGCTCAATATTTTCAATTATTTCTGAAGGTGTTTGTACATCAAAAATATATTTTCCGCTTTCAATGGTAAGATCAAATGCTTTATAATCGGCATCAGATTCGATGGCGTAGGTGACTCCTTTTAACGGAATTCCTTTAGCCACAACAAGTGTATCTGACACTTTACTAGCAAAATCTGTAAACGATTGCAACAAGGCATTATGATTACCATAAATATCTAAATGATCTGCATCTACCGAAGTAATACACGCTATATTTGGCGATAATTGTAAAAAAGAACGATCAAATTCATCGGCCTCTACTACTGATATTTTGTCTTCTCCTAAAATTAGATTTGAGTTGTAGTTTTCTGCAATTCCGCCTAAAAAAGCGGTTGCTTTTTCGGGTTGCATAATGTGTCCTAAAATAGAGGATGTTGTAGTTTTACCATGTGTACCTGCAACACCAAAACAAAAGGTGTTTTTGGTAATCAATCCTAATATTTCTGCACGTTTTAAAATAGTAAATTTGTTGATTTCAAAATAATCTAATTCGCTATGTTTTTTGATTGCTGGTGTATACACAACCAACGTTTTTGTTGCATCTAAAAACGGTTTTGCAATCAAGTTTACATCATCATTAAAATGAATATCAACTCCTAAAAGAGTTAACTCATCAGTAATTTTAGAAGGAGTTTTGTCGTAACCTGCTACTTGTTTTCCGTTCGCCACAAAATAACGAGCAATCGCACTCATTCCTATACCTCCAATTCCGATGAAGTAGATATAATTCCATTGCGATATGTTTTTGTTTTTACTCATTTTAATTGTCATTGCGAGTGAAACGTGGCAATCTCATCGTTTTTATATCGCCACTGTTATTCATTCCGACTACGCTTAATGAACGTTTTTGTTTATTAATTTTTCAATCTCGTTTACTATATCACTTGTTGCATTTGGTAATGCTAGTGTTTGTATGTTTTCGCTTAAACTTTGTTGTTTCCCTTCGTCTTTTAGTAAGGTTTCAAACACAATCGGAAACGTTTCTAAATCGGTTTCTTTTAACAAAATAGCGCCATGTTTATCGGCAATTGCTTTGGCGTTTTTTGTTTGATGATCTTCTGCTACATTCGGACTCGGAATAAAAATGACAGGTTTTCCTACAATACACAATTCTGACACCGAACTTGCACCTGCTCTCGAAATAATAATATCTGCCGCAGCATAGGCAAAATCCATTCTGTTTATAAACTGATGCACTTGTACATTAGGCAATTCATCGTATTTTTTATACGCATCAATATATAATTTACCACATTGCCAGATAATTTGCACCTGTTGATTTTTAAAGAAACCTACCTGTTTTTCTATCAATTGGTTTACTCTTCTTGCTCCTAAACTTCCCCCTAAAATTAGGATTGTTTTTTTATTTTTATCCAACTTAAAAAACGCAATTCCTTCTTCTCTTTTATGATGAATAGACAACAAATCTTGACGCACAGGATTTCCTGTTTTTATCAGTTTGTTTTTCGGAAAAAACCGTTCTAAATTGTCATAAGCAACACAAATTTTTTGTGCTCTTTTACCTAATAATTTATTGGTAATTCCTGGGTATGAGTTTTGTTCTTGAATTACCGTAGGGATCCCTTTTCTACTCGCCACCATTAATGTAGGTCCGCTTGCAAAACCGCCTGTACCAATGGCAACATCGGGTTTAAATTTTTTGATAATTTTATGCGCATTCCACAAACTACTTATCAATTTAAACGGGAAAGAAAGGTTTTTAGCTGTTAATTTTCGTTGAATTCCAGCAATCCACAACCCTTTAATATTATATCCTGCTTGTGGCACTTTTTCCATTTCCATTTTATCTTTTGCGCCTACAAATAAGAAATTGGCATCAGGATACCGTAACTTTAACTCGTTGGCAATAGCAATCGCAGGATAGATATGACCTCCTGTTCCGCCTCCGCTGATGATAATATTAATCGATTGCTTCATGTAAAATATCTAAAGGATTATCATCTAAAATAGTTTCTTCGGTCTCATCTTTGGATGCACTTACGCTTAAAATCATTCCGAGTGCAAAACACGTCATCCAAATAGAAGTACCACCGCTACTAATAAGCGGTAATGTTTGCCCTGTTACAGGAAACATATTGGTGGCAACTGCCATATTGATAGTTGCTTGAAAAATAATTGGAAAACCAACACCGATAACCAATAAAGTACCGAAAATAGTAGTTGTTTTCTTTACCACAACAAACACTCTAAACAGTAATAAAAAGTAAATAAACACAATTAACAATGCACCAATCAACCCGTATTCTTCTACAATAATGGCGTAAATAAAATCTGATGATGATTGCGGTAAGAAGT
>CAMZMA010000151.1 GCA_947311815.1 uncultured Flavobacteriaceae bacterium | reverse complement strand
CTGAGGAAATTGAAAAAATTGAGCTTGTAAAAGGCCCTTTTACTGTAAGATTTGGTCAAAATTTTGGAGGAATTATAAACCTAGTAAGCAAAGAACCATCGAGAGATAAATTAGGTGTAAAAGGCTCGATAGAAACAGGGTATGAAACCAACGGAAGCAACGTAACAACTCGTGGTGCATTACAATATGTAACTGCCAAAACTGATGTATTGTTAAACGCTTCTTATAGAGCTTATGGCGATTATAAAGATGGAAATGATGTTACCGTTCCTGCGTCATTTACCACTACAGATTATTCGGTAAAATTGGGTTATAATCCTAGAAAAAATCAACGATTTAAAGTGAGTTTTAGACAATCTTTTGGTAGAGATATCGATCATGCAGGTTTGCCAATGGATTCGCCTTATGACGATAGTTACCTTGTAGGAATCGATTATAAAATCAATACCATTTCAGATTTTGTACATTCGGTTACCATAAAAGGATTTTACGCTAATGTAGATCATTTAATGACCAACACCAATCGCCCTAGTTTTACTGCGGTAGATGCTAAAACCAATGTTTTTTCTACCACTTCTGGAGGTAAAATTGAGTTTGCTTTTACACCCAACGAAAACACCATGTGGTTTGTAGGTGCTGATGCTAATTTTATACAAAGATCGGGCGATCGTATTCGTAAAATTAAAATGATGAATGGCACGATGTTGCCAACACCGATGATTAAAATTGACAAAGTTTGGCAAGATTCTGATTTGAATTTGGTAGGTCTTTTTACCGAACTAAAATATATGTTTAGCAATAGAACTATTTTAACAACAGGGATAAGAACTGATTTTGTAAACACATCTATTCTAGATCCTACCATACAAATGACCAATTTATACGGTACAATTGACACAAAAAACGAAACTAATTTTAGTGGAAATATCGCTATTAAACACAAGTTTAATTCCTCTCAAATTCAGTTGGCTTTTGGTAGCGGAACAAGAACCGCTTCTATGCCAGAGAGATATATTAATCACTTTTCTATCGGTACCGACCCTTATGAATACATGGGAAATCCTAATTTAAAACCAGAAACTAATAATCAATTAGAGTTTTCTTATCAAAAGAAATTTAAAAAAGTAACTTTAGGAACCAGCGTTTTTTACTCATTTATTAGTAATTATATTACTGCTGTAGAAAACACAAATGTACCAAGATTGTATATGCCAATGTTGCAACCACATTTTGTAAAACAATTTGTAAATGTTGATAAAGCAACACAAGTAGGTTTTGAGTTTGATGTAAATTATAGTGCTACAGATTATTTAGAATTTTCTGGCAATATGGCTTATACGCAAGCAGATAATGTTGATTTTAACGAGCCTTTGCCTCAAATTATGCCTTTAACAACCAATATTGCGGCTAAATATGAGAAAAATAATTACTGGATAAAATTAAATACGCACATGGTAGCAGCTCAAGATAGAATTTCTACTACTTTTAAAGAAGTTGCCTCTAAAGCATACACTACTTTTGATGTAAGTGCGGGTGTAAAACCTACCGATAAAATTACGTTGGGTGCAGCCGTTTTAAATATTTTTGACAAAGCTTATTTTAATCATTTAAATTTTTCGTATAAAAATTCTGATTTAAATTCAGGAAGGATTTTTGAAACAGGTAGAAATATTACTTTTTATGCAAAGTATCGTTTTTAGTTGATTTGATTGATTTTTAAATTTAGACTTCACTGGCTTTTTTATCCGCCGAAGGAGGAAAACTAGTGAAGTCTTTTTTATATCGATTTTAAAACCTCTAATCCTTTTTTAACGTCAAAAATTTTAATAAAAGTAATGAGTAAGCGCAAACCGTTTTTGGTTTGTTTCTCTTTCATTACACAGCTTTTGGGGTGTTTTTGTACATATTGTAACATTCGGGTAAAAGCTTCGGTTTGGTAATAATCACTTTGTTGGTCAGAAACAAAATACCCAATCATTCTTTTTTGTCTTAAGATAATTTTTTCTAAACCTAATTCTTTTGCCAACCATTTTATACGCACACTATCTAGCAAATCGACTACTTGTGTTGGTAATTCTCCAAAACGATCTTTTAGTTCAACTTCAAAAGTCAGTAATTCCTCTTCGGTTGTTAACGCCGCTAATTTATTGTACAAACTCAAACGTTCTTTTACAGAATTTACATAATCATCAGGAAAAAGGATTTCGAAATCGGTATCAATTTGTACTTCTTTTACAAACTCAACAGGTTTCTTTTCTTCGGATGCGTATAATTCTTTAAACTCGTTTTCTTTGAGTTCTTCAATCGCTTCTTGTAGTATTTTCTGATAGGTGTCAAACCCAATATCATTTATAAATCCACTTTGTTCGCCACCTAATAAATCGCCAGCGCCTCTAATTTCAAGGTCTTTCATGGCAATGTTTAATCCGCTACCTAATTCAGAAAATAGCTCTAAAGCGGTAATTCTTTTACGAGCATCATCGGTCATCATATGATGAGGAGGCGTGATAAAATAACAGAAGGCTTTTTTGTTAGAACGCCCAACTCTACCTCGCATTTGATGTAGGTCAGATAATCCGAAGTTATTGGCATTGTTAATAAAAATAGTATTGGCGTTGGGTACGTCAAAACCATTTTCAATAATGGTGGTAGAAACCAACACATCAAACTCATTGTTCATAAAACCAAGTACTAACGATTCAAGTTTTTTACCGTCCATTTGCCCGTGACCGATGCCAATTTTAGCATCAGGGATTAGTCGTTGTAACATGCCCGCAACATCTTTAATATTTTCGATTCTATTGTGGATGAAAAATACTTGTCCCCCACGAGAAATTTCATAAGAAATAGCATCTCTAATAGTTTCTTCGCTAAAGCGGATTACGTTGGTTTCAATAGGATGTCGATTAGGCGGAGGCGTACTAATTACCGATAAATCTCGTGCCGCCATCAAGCTAAATTGTAGTGTTCTTGGTATTGGAGTTGCGGTAAGAGTAAGTGTATCTACGTTTTCTTTGATGGTTTTTAACTTGTCTTTTATCCCTACGCCAAATTTCTGCTCTTCATCAATAATTAAGAGTCCTAAATCTTTAAATTGTATGCGTTTATTGGTGAGTTGATGCGTGCCAATGACAATATCAATGCTTCCATCGGCAACACCATCAATTACCGTATTTTTTTGTTTGGTGGTTCTAAATCGATTTAAATAATCAATAGTAACAGGGAAATCTTTTAAACGCTCAGAAAATGTTTTAAAATGTTGAAAGGCTAAAATGGTTGTAGGTACTAAAATAGCCACTTGTTTGCCGTTATCTACCGCTTTAAAAGCAGCACGAATTGCTACTTCGGTTTTACCAAAACCAACATCGCCACACACTAATCTATCCATCGGTTGGTCTTTTTCCATATCTGCCTTTACATCTTGGGTAGCTGTAAATTGATCGGGCGTATCTTCATACATAAAACTGGCTTCCAATTCATGTTGAATATGGGTGTCTGGAGCGTAAGAAAAACCTTTTTGTAGCTTTCTTTTGGCGTATAATTGAATGAGATTAAACGCAATATGTTTTACTCTTGCTTTGGTTTTTTGTTTGATTTTTTTCCAAGCTCCCGAACCTAATTTATATACTTTTGGTGCTTTTCCGTCCTTTCCGTTAAATTTCGATATTTTATGTAACGAGTGAATGCTTACGTACAAAATATCTCTATCGCCATAAAAAAGTTTGATGGCTTCTTGTTTTTTACCTGCAACATCAATTTTTTGTAAACCTCCAAATTTTCCGATTCCGTGATCAATATGTGTAACATAATCGCCAACATGTAAGTTGTTGAGTTCTTTTAAAGTGATGGATTGCTTTTTTGCGTACCCATTTTTTAATCGAAATTTATGATAGCGTTCAAAAATTTGATGATCGGTATAGCAAATAATTTTTTGATCTTCATCAATAAATCCTTGATACATCGGAAAAACGACGGTTTCAAAATGAACTTCGGCTTCATAATCATCAAAAATATCATGAAAACGTTGTGCTTGTTTTTGGTTGGCGCATAAAATATAATTGGTAAATCTTTGTTGATGATGCTTGTTTAAATCATCAATTAACAACGGAAATTGCTTGTTGAAAGAGGGTTGTGGTTTGGTGTTGAATTGTATATTGAGCGAAGTTGAAATATTTGTTCCAAACCTGTCAGATTTATTGTTTGAGGTGAATTCGCAAAAAGTAAACTCATGTAGCTGATTTTTTATCAACTCGCCTGTGCAAAATAAATAGGAAGGAGCTGTATGATTCATCTCTTTTGACAATGCATCAAAAGCGGTTAATGCTTTGTTGTAAAATGCATCAATTCTTTCTGTGAGTAACTCAATATTTTTAGAAAAAATGACCGTTTTAGACGAAATATATTTTAAAAAACTGTCTCGCTTTTCTTGAGTGGTTTTGTTTTCAATATTCGGAATGATGCTTGCCTTTTTTAATCGCTCTTCCGAGAGTTGGGTTTCTACATCAAAGGTTCTAATACTTTCAATTTCATCGCCAAAAAACTCGATTCGGTAGGGTTGGTCATTAGAAAACGAAAATACATCAATAATGCCGCCACGTACTGAAAACTCACCCGGTTCGGTTACAAAATCTACTCGGTTAAAATGATATTCAAACAACATTTCATTGACAAAGTCGAGTGATAATTGATCGCCAACCGATACCTTTAATGTGTTTTTTTCTAAGGTTCTTTTGGTCATTACTTTTTCGAACAAGGCATCTGGATAGCTAATAATTACAGCAGGTTTTTTACGAGAGTTTATCCGATTTAACACCTCGGAACGCAATAAAATATTGGCATTGTCGGTTTCTTCTATTTGATACGGTCTGCGGTAAGAACCTGGATAAAAAAGCACATTTTTATCACCTAAAAGTTGCTCAAAATCGTTGAGGTAATAGGCAGCTTCTTCTTTATCGTTAAAAATAAGTAAAAAGGGTTTTTCGGCTTCTTTAAAAGTTTCTGAAATAACAAAAGACAACGACGAACCGACCAAATTCGAAATTTGAAAATGGTTTTTTTCGTGTTGTAGCTTTTGTAAAATCTGTTGCTTTTGTACAGATTTTTGATATGTATTAATTATCGCCTGTTTGCTCAACGTTTTTATTTTGAAGCGAAATTACTAAAATATTATGGAAAAAAGAGCGCGTGTTTTTTAAATATAATGATCTCGTATTGTGTAGGGTTTTGATTGAATTTGTTTACATGTTCATCACCACTTAATTTACCTTATATCTTACAAATTGTTATATACTGTTTTGTGTTTTTAATATGTTCTTTCAATTCTTTCAATTATTTTGTCAATAAGATCAATTCTTAACTTTTTATTAATACCTGTTAAAGCATTAATTTGGTCAATAATTAGATTTCTGAATTTAATATCTTTTAGTTTTGATTTTATAATTGATGGTTTTACTAAATTCGTTGTATCACTTGCTATATCAACAAAATATTCACCTATTCCATCTTCAATCATTTTTAAGTGTTTCTTAGATAAGAAATCATATTGTTCATAGTAAAGTTCATAATAACGGATAAGATTATTGCGTGTCGTATCATTTTTAATAAGATTTAGTTTTCCGCTATATTTAAGACTAATGTATTCTGAATTCATTTTATAATGGTGAAAAGGTTCAAAGAAATAACCAATTGAATCTAAATTATCGGTTTTATCGTTATAAATAATATCGATTAATTTTTTTTTGTTTTTTATAAATCTTTTTTTGTAATTGTTCATTACAATTTTTTCAGTTTTTAAATCATTTAAAATACGATGGATTGATTTTTTTTCTTCTTTTTTATCCTTGATGTACTCATTCAAATTATTTAATTGAATAGCGATAAAAATTCCAATAATTACAATAGCTATTTCACTAATATAGTATGTGATAGATTTAGATAATGTTTTGTTTTTTAAATAGCTCATGATTATATTCTCTAATATTATTTAGTTCGGCTAAGTTCGTGAAAATAAATAACAAAGTCAAGGTGCTCTGAGTAAATGCTAATAAATAATGAGCGTAAAATTAAAATTTTACGAGTTTTCATTTCTAATATTCTACAGTTTCGTTACTTTTGCCCAAAACAGAACAAAATGTCAATATCAGATTTATATTCAAGCGGAAAGCATAAAGGCGAGTTAGGTCACTTTGCAAACATTGTAAGAATTGCAAAAGCAGACAACACTATTACAGAAGGAGAACAAAAATTATTAGATAGATTAGCTAAAAGTTTACATATTAACGAAGTTGAATATCAAATTTTGTTAAAATCGCCAGAGAAATATCCTTTAAATCCACCAGTAAGTTATGACGAGCGTATCGAGCGTTTGTATCATTTAACAAAAATGATTTTTGCTGATGGTAGCGTTGACAAAGGTGAGGTGGGGTTGATGCGTAAAGTTGCTTTAGGTTTAAGTTTTTCTATCGATAATGCCGAAAAAGTATGCGATGAAGCCATTCATTTGGTTATGAATGATAATGATTTAGAAGATTTTACAAAAGCCATTAAAAAAGTGAACAAAATTTAATTTTTCGTAATTTAGTTTTTTGAGATTAAACTATTTTAATAAAAAAAGACACTTTTTT
>CAMZMA010000150.1 GCA_947311815.1 uncultured Flavobacteriaceae bacterium | reverse complement strand
CGATACATTCTAAAATAGTTTTGTAAAGTGATGGTTGCAAAGGTTTGCGTAGCATCTTCAATCTTTACATTTTCTTTGGCTTCTAAGGCTTGGTGCAATCCGTCAGAATATCTACGACCGTCCATAACACGACCTGTTTGCTCATCAACAATCATTACTTTATTATCCATCACCACATATTCTACATCTTTTTCAAAAACGGTGTAGGCTTTTAAAAGTTGATTCATTGTATGAATACGTTCACTTTTGATACTAAAATCTTTGTATAAAGATTCTTTTTGAGTAGCTTTTTCTTCGGGTGATGCTTCGCTTTGTTCAATTTGACCAACCAATACGCCAATATCTGGTAATATAAAGAAATTATCATCGCTTGTTTTGGTCGATAAATGTGCGATACCTTTATCGGTCAAGTCAATTTGATTATTTTTCTCTTCAATAGTAAACCAAAGCGCTTCATCTACTTCTGGCATCAACTTATTGTTGTCTGCCATATATACATTTTCGGTTTTTTGTAAGAGTTGCTTAATACCTTCTAGCGATAAATATTTAATTAAAGCTTTGTTTTTTGGCAAACCTCTATACACTCTTAGTAATTGAAATCCACCTTCTTTGGTATCGCCAGCGGCAATTAATTTTTTAGCTTCTGCCAATACACCAATTAAGAACTTACTTTGTAAACTTACTAAATCGGCAACCAAAGGTTTTAGCTCGTTAAACTCATGTATATCTCCTTGCGGAACAGGGCCTGAAATAATAAGTGGCGTTCTTGCATCATCAATCAATACAGAATCTACTTCATCAATAATAGCGTAATTAGGCGGTCTTTGTACTAAATCTTCTTTAGAACTCGCCATATTATCACGTAAATAATCGAAACCAAATTCGTTATTTGTTCCGTAGGTGATGTCTGCATTGTAGGCTTTTCTTCGAGCTTCTGAGTTGGGTTCGTGGTAATCGATACAATCGGTACTTAATCCGTGGAACTCAAAAATGGGCCCCATCCACGCTTTATCACGTTTTGCTAAATAATCATTTACGGTTACCAAATGTACACCTTTGCCTGTTAAAGCGTTTAGATAAACGGGTAATGTAGAAACCAAGGTTTTTCCTTCACCAGTCATCATTTCGGCAATTTTACCTTGATGTAATACAGAACCACCAATTAATTGTACATCATAATGCACCATGTCCCAAGTTACTGCTTTACCAGCAGCATCCCAAGAATTTGCCCAAAAGGCTTTGTCGTCTTCTAAAGAAATATGCTCTCTTTGAGCAGATAATTCTCTATCAAAAGGAGTTGCAGTTACTTCTATTTCTTCGTTTTCTTTAAAACGTTTGGCAGTTTCTTTAATTACAGCAAAGGCTTCGGCTGTAATTTCTTCTAAAATTTCTTCGGATGCTTTGTAGGCATCGTCTTTTAAGGTGTCTATTTCTTGCCAAATATCTTCTTGTCTATCAATAGATGCGCTTTTTGCTTCTTCTTCTAAAGCAATAATTTTATCATCAAAAACTTTGGTAGCGTCTTTTATTTTATTTTTGAATTGTTGTGTTTTATTACGCAATTCATCATTAGACAAGGCGTTCATTGCTGTTTCAAAAGTGTTTACTTTATCTACAATTGGCTGTAATAATTTTAAATCTTTTTTTTGTTTATCTCCAACAAAAAGTTTTAAAACTGAGTTTAATATGCTCATTATGTTGTATTTATAGTTTTAGTTTTTTCAAAAGCAAATCTTCTGAAAAAGAGTATAAAAATAACCAAAAAAAAAGCCTCTAGCGAGACTTTTTTTGAATTATTTGTGTGTTAATATTCATCTTCGTTCCAAAGATAATCATCTTCGGTCGGATAATCTGGCCAAATCTCTATAATAGAGTCATACGAATCGCCTTCGTCTTCTATATCTTGTAGGTTTTCTGCAACTTCTAAAGGTGCGCCTGTTCTAATAGCGTAATCTACTAATTCGTCTTTGGTTGCTGGCCAAGGTGCATCTGCTAAATAAGATGCTAATTCTAATGTCCAATACATTTCTTACTTCTGTTTAATTTTCTGCAAAAATAATTTTTTTACCGAGAAAAGCAAGCTTTTTTTAAGAAATATAAAATCAATAAAAAAAGAACTTAGTTTTCTTTTTCAGGAATCCATTTGATTTCCTGAACTGATAAGTCTTTAGACAATTTTCGTGCCAGTGTAAAAAGGTAGTCAGAAAGTCGGTTTAAATACATTAAAATGTCTGAATGTATGGTTTCTTGGTCGTTTAATGCGACAGAAATACGTTCTGCTCTTCTGCATACACAACGAGCAATGTGACAGAATGACACGGTTTGATGTCCTCCAGGAAGAATAAAATGAGTCATTTGAGGCAATTCGGTATTCATTGCATCAATTTCGTTTTCTAAAAATAAAATAGAATTGCTGTTTATTTTGGGGATATTTAATCGCTCTTTTCCGTTTTTTAATGTTTCTTTTTCTGGTGGTGTTGCGAGCATAGAACCGAGTGTAAATAAATCGGTCTGAATTTTTAGTAATGATTTTTTTAAGGCATCATCTATATGTTGGTCTTTTATGAGTCCGATGTAAGAGTTGAGTTCATCAACTGTACCGTAACTTTCTATACGTAGATTGTATTTTGGTACGCGTGTTCCTCCGTATAATGCGGTAGTGCCTTTATCGCCAGTTTTTGTGTAAATTTTCATGTTACAAATTAAAGAATTAAAAAATTAAATTCGAATGGTAAAATGTTCTTTTTCTTGCTCTTTTCTGAAAAAAACAATTCCCCAATGATAAATATCTACCGTAACCGTAACTTTAGGATGTTGTTTAATAATGTGCCAAGTTTCTTCCATTTCTTTGCTCCAATGAATATCATCAAAGATAAAAAAAGAATCGTTATGTATGGTTTTTAGACAGGTTTCAAAATAAGATAATGTGGGTTCTTTTTGATGATTACCATCGAAATACACACAATCGAATTGCTTATTTTTGGTTGATTTTGGCAGTGTTTTTTTAAAATCGCCAATCATTACATCAATAGTTTTAAATTTGAATAGATTAAATTGTTGCTGTGCAATTTTTGCGGTTTCAGGGCAACCCTCTAACGTGGTTATTTTAGAAGTTAGATTTCCAATAAATAGGGCAGTAGTACCTAATCCTAAAGAAGTGCCTATTTCTAAAATGTTTGAAGGTTTAAAATAATCAATCAACCGAATTAAAATTGTTGCTTTGGTATTAGATATTCCAGCAATTTTTGCAATTTTTGCAATTTGACGTGTATTTGAGGTAAATATTTTTGATCCTGCGCCAAAATCGGTGACTTTTACGCTTTTTTTATTGTCTAATAAGTAGTTTTTGTAGTGTAAAAAAAGGTTAAAACTCTCTTTTGCTGTTTTTTTTTGAAAACATTTGGTGACCAAATTATATACAAAAAGCGAGTGAACCCCGTGTTTATTGGTTGACTTTAGTAGGAAATAAAAATAAGACTTGAGTTTAAAAAACATTAATAGTTACAATTTTTTACAAATTAAAAGAAAAATTAT
>CAMZMA010000149.1 GCA_947311815.1 uncultured Flavobacteriaceae bacterium | reverse complement strand
TCTGACTTTAGACTTGCGGAGTTAAGGTAATATCAATAAATTTAAGTACAACATACTCTTCTTTTTTCCATCTTTAGAAAAGAAAAGGATAACGCTAAATAAAAAACCGTGTAAAGAACTTACCAGTAAAAAAAGGTTGAAAAAATCGACAGTTTTCATTAATTAAAGTCTTAGTTGTACAACTAAAGTACAAAAAAGAAGCAAATAAAGGGCGAATTATACAAAACATATGAAATTATAAAAATCAGTAGGTATTAAGGAGATGGCAATTAATCGATATTAAATCAAGCTCTTAATTTGATAAAAATTAAAGGTTTAAACCTTGTGTCGTGCCGTCTTACATCTGTTAGGTTAATAATTACATGGCTTTAAAATATGTTGTTATTTACTGACTTCAATAATTTTTTATTACTTTTAGACATTAAAATCTAAATACTACAACATGAAAAAAAATTACATTTTTAAAACATTTTTATTATTAATTCCGTTTACGGCCTTTGTACTCATGTCTAGTTCTGGAGGTAGAGACGATGGAAGAACAGGGTCTCCAGGAGATGGAAGCGATTGTACAGCATGCCATGGTGGAGGCAATTTTGGGGCAACAGCATCAATAACAACCAATATCCCTTCGGGCGGATATGACGTAAATACAGATTATACTATAACAGTAGCAGCAAGTTCAACAGCTGCTAGCGGACATGGTTTTCAATTAACAGCAGAAAGATTAAGTGACAATGTAAAAATTGGTAGTTTTACCGCTGGTACAGGATCTAGAGTAACAGGACAACGCATTACTCATTCAGGTACAGGTAACAGTTCTTGGACTTTTACTTGGCATTCTCCAGCAAATCAAGAAGGAAATATTAAATTTTATGCCGCTGTAAATAATGTAAATTTAAATGGAGATATTACAGGCGATCAAGTTGTAATTACAAGTACAGCATCAATAGGAGTCTTAGGAGTCGATGAAGCCAATCGTTTAGAGTTTTCTATGTTTCCAAACCCATCAACAAATATTGTAAACATACAATTGCCAACAGGAGTTACAAAAGGAACTGTACAATTATTTGATTATACGGGAAAGTTGTTGATAACTCAAGAGGTAACAGATGTGTATCAAACCATCAATGTTAAAAATTTAAGCAAAGGAATTTACTTACTAAAAATTGCCGCTGATGGCAAATTAGGAGCGCAACAATTTGTAAAAGAATAAGCACCGTTTAACCAAACGAAAAACCGATTGTGATTTTTGCAATCGGTTTTTTTTGTGAATCAATTTAAAAAAGGTAATTTTATAAAAAAATAAACAGTATTTATGCTACACAAAATTTTTCGTTTGCTTTTTTTAGGATTTCTTTTTCTGATGATGAGCTGCCAAAAAACACCAAAAAAAGTGAACATTCAATTAGAAGAACTTACCATTGCTAACATTAAAGAAGCCTATAAAAATGGCGATTTTACTAGCGAAGATTTAGTAAAAGCCTATATAAATCGTATCCAAAAAAACGATTCCATTCTTAATGCGATTACTTATATCAATCTAAAAGCCATTGAAACAGCAAAAGCTCTAGACAAAGAATATCAGCAAACTAAAAAATTACGTTCTTTACACGGAATACCAATAATTGTAAAAGACAACATCAACACAAAAGGAATGCCAACTACAGGCGGTTCTTTGGCTTTACAAGATTTTATTCCAGAAAAAGATGCGTTTATCATTCAAAAATTAAAAGATGCAGGAGCAATTATCATTGCCAAATCTAATATGGCAGAATGGGCATTTAGCGCAAAACATACCGAAAGTTCTACTCACGGAACTACTAGAAATCCGTATAATACAGACTATGTTCCTGCGGGTTCTAGTGGAGGTACAGCAGCATCCATCGCATCAAATTTTGGCGTTATAGGTTTAGGTACAGATACAGGAAATTCTATTCGTGGTCCTTCATCGCACAATGCGTTGGTAGGTTTTAGAACTACCATTGGTTTGATTAGCAGAAGCGCCATCATTCCGTTAATTTTAAGAAATGATGTAGTAGGGCCTATGTGTAGAACGGTTGAAGATGCTACCAAAACATTAGAAATAATGGTCGGTTATGATGCAGATGATGCAATTACAAAACATTCGGACGGAAAAATCCCTAGCAATTATCAGCAATATTTACAAAAAAACGGATTAAAAGGCGCAAGAATTGGTGTTTTACGCATTTTGAGTGATGATCATCCAGATTCAGAAATAACTAAATTGTTTGAAAAATCGATTGTAGATTTAAAACGATTAGGAGCAACTATTATCGATCCGTTTGTTGTCCCAAATTTTACAACATTAAGTCAAGGTCAATGGTGCGCAGAGTTTAGAGAAGATGTAGAAACGTATTTTAGAGTGTATGTAAAAAGAGATACAATAAAAACGTTGGAAGATGTAGTACGTATCGGAACAAAATCTGCCTATGCAAAAAAGCAATTAAAAATGTTTGGAAGCAATTCGGGGCGTTTTGGCGATAAAAGTATTCCGTGTAAAGATGCTTATACCGATGTAAAACGAATCGCTTTTAGAAATGCCATCGAAAAAGTAATGGATTCATTAAAAATAGATGCCATTATTTATCCGAGTTGGAACAATAAACCTGCAAAAATTAGTGCTTTTGAAGAAGAGTATAAAGGCGATAATAATCAAATTATTGCACCTCATACAGGGCAACCAGCATTTACAGTTCCTATGGGTTTTGTCAAAGGAAATTTACCCGCAGGATTACAATTTTTAGGAAGAATGTATGCAGAACCCACCTTAATAAAATTGGCGTATGCTTATGAACAAGGAACGAAGCATAGACAACCACCAAAAAAATAATTACTTTTAACGTTTTTTTATTTTATGACAAAAATTTATTTAGACAATGCAGCAACTACTGCAATGGATGCCGAAGTTATTAAGGTAATAACAACTTCTATGCAAGAAGTTTTTGGGAATCCGTCATCTACACACCAATTTGGTAGAACAGCAAAAGCGGTTGTAGAAACTGCACGTAAAAATATTGCCAAACATTTTAATGTAACTGCAAGCGAAATTATTTTTACTGCTGGCGGTACAGAAGCCGATAATTTAATACTGCACAATGCCGTAACCAATCTTGGTGTGCAAACAATTGTTACCTCAAAATTAGAGCATCATGCAGTTTTACATACTCTTAATTATTTGCAAAAAACATACGCTATTGATGTTGTTTTTGTTGCTGTTGATGAGTTTGGAGTTATTGATTTACACCATTTAGCTGAAATTTTAGCCACAACAAATACGAAAACCTTGGTAAGTTTGATGTTTGTAAATAATGAAATAGGTAATTTGTTACCAATTGATAAAGTAACAGGTATTTGTAAAAAATACGATGCTTTATTTCATTCTGATACGGTGCAAGGTATTGGACAATATACCATTGATTTACAAAAAACACCGATTGATTTTATTGCTGCTAGTGCGCATAAATTTCATGGGCCAAAAGGAGTAGGTTTTGCATATTTTAAAAAAGGATTTGGTATTCAGCCACTTTTACATGGTGGAAATCAAGAAAAAGGAGCAAGGTCTAGTACAGAAAATGTACATGCTATTGTGGGGATGGAAAAAGCTTTAAATATTGCAATGGCTTCACAAGAAAAAGAGTCAGCTTATATTACAGAGGTTAAAAAATATTTTATCAATAGATTAAAAGAAAATTTTCCTACCATTTCTTTTAACGGTTTGTCAGCAAACTTGCAAAAAAGTAGTTATAAAATTGTGAGTGTCCGTTTTTTTAAAGATTATCCGATGTTGTTGTTTGCTTTAGATTTAGCAGGAATAGCAGTTTCTGGCGGTTCTGCTTGTCAAAGTGGTAGTAATAGTGGTTCTCATGTATTGCGAGCTTTTTTATCTGACAAAAAAATGAATGTAACTTCGGTACGTTTTTCTTTTTCTAAACATACTACACGGCAAGAATTAGATACAACCATTTTAAAACTAAAAGAGCTACTTAATTAAG
>CAMZMA010000148.1 GCA_947311815.1 uncultured Flavobacteriaceae bacterium | reverse complement strand
CTCCTACATTAAATACAAACGGTGTTAACTTTAATCCAACCTTTCAATTTAATGGAACTAACCAATCAATGCAAATTGTTGGCGGTATTTTAGGAGCAGCTACTTATACAAATTTATGGGTATATATTGTTTCTAGTACATCTACAGTTCAGAATTCATCCGTATTTAGAGAAGATATTTTAGGAGGCGAAAGGTTAGGTACACACCTTCCGTGGGGAGATGCTAACTTATATTTTGATTTTGGACAAGTAAACACAGCTACAGGAAGAATTCAAGCTGCTTGGGGAAGTACTACTAATACATTTAATATATGGAATTATGGTTATAGTAACGCAACAACAAATCCTTCTGGAGCAAATAAATCTTTGTACCGAAACGGATTACGTTTTGCCACAGGAGCAGGCTCTGACGCCACAATTCAAGGAAATAACAGTAATTTTTTCATAGGTTCATCTTCAGGTCCCAGTAGTTTTTTTGCTGGAGACATATCAGAAATAATTATTTTTGCAGATGTACCGAGTTCTCTAACTCAGCAAAAAGTACAAAGTTATTTAGCGCTAAAATACGGAATCACCTTAGACGCAACGAATAATGATGCTACAATTATTGAAGGAGATTACATTTTATCAAACGAAGTAACAAAAGTATGGGATTATACAGCAAATGCCAGTTACCATAACGATGTTGCAGGTATTGGTAGAGATGATACGCAAGTTTTAAATCAAAAACAATCTAAATCTGTAAATACGGATGCTATTATTACTATTGGTATAGGGAGTATTGCAGCCAATAACGCAGCCAATGCAAATACTTTTACGAATGACAAAGATTTCTTAGTTTGGGGAAATGACAATACTGCTCTAGGAGCAACTAGTGTTTCAGGAGTATTATGTGCTACTAATTTACAATTAAATAGAAAATGGAAAATTGTAGAAACAGGGACTGTAGGTAGCGTACAAATTGCGGCAACAAAATCAATAATAGACACTTATTTAAACAATGCTACTTTTAGCAAAGTCCTTAAAATTGCAGATGATGCTGCTTTAACAACAAACGTTCAATATTTATCATTATCTACCGCTACTATAGATGGGGTAAATTCATATGTTACAAATTTCGATTTTAACGGTACAAAATATTTTACATTTGCTGAAGTTAGTGGTATTACTTGGAAAGGAAGTACAAGTTCTTGGTCTGGTGGTTCTGGACCATTAAACGCACCTAGTACAGCAGTTGCAGACAACACTCAACTAATGACTATTGATGCAGAAGGCACAACAAATCATGCAACCTTAATTGCCAACGCTCAAGTAGGATGTGTTTGGGTTACTGCAGGATCTAAGTTAATGATAAATTCAGGTTTGTTTTTACAAATAGCAGACCAACTTCAATTAGATGGAGAATTAAAATTAATTGGCACTTCTCAGCTTTTACAAACTCATGCTGGTGCAGGACAAGTTACAGGAAACGGTAAACTCTATATTGATCAAGAAGGAACAGTAACCACTACATTTCGTTATAATTATTGGACATCACCAGTAAAAGAAATTAATAAATCTACTTTTACAGTTAAAGGAGTTATGAAAGACGGTACAATTCCAACATCTGAAACCTCTACCCCACCAGATATTAATTTTATTAATTATGACGGAAGTAATTATAGTACATATAACGGAGATTATACAACTACTCCTATTACCATTGCTAATTATTGGATTTACAGCTACGTAAACGGATTAATAGGAACATCATGGATACAAGAAAAAGAAACGGGTAATTTTAATCGAGGTGAAGCTTATACTATGAAAGGACCAGGTGCAGTACAAAACTACACATTTGTAGGTACACCAAACGATGGAGATATTACCACAATTATCAACGGTGGTTATTCTAGCTTATTAGGTAATCCATATCCTTCTGCATTAGATGCTAATCAGTTTTTTGTTGATAATAATGCTGCTGTAAACGCTCTTTATTTTTGGGAACATTTAGGTGATGCAGGCAACCACACTTTAGGAAGTTACATTGGTGGTTACGGTGTTAGAAGTGCCGTTACAGGTGTAGCTGCAACAACTCCAGTTTCTGGCACTGGTGGTTTAGGAGGTCTTACCTATACCGCTCCTGGTCAATTTATTCCTGTTGCTCAAGGATTTTTTGTTGAATCTACCGTAGCAGGAGGAACCATTACATTTAATAACGGACAACGTGTTTTTCAAACAATTAATGGCACTACATCAGTATTTTTTAAAAATAATAACACACAAAAAACAACCATTGAAACACCTGTTTTAAAAATTGGTTTTGAATATACAGATGCTGACAATTTAAATTTACACAGGCAAATAGCTGTTACTTTTTTAGCAGACTGTACCTATAAAAAAGAAGAAGGTTTCGATAGTTCTATAATAGACATCAATGACACTGATATCTATTTTAAATTTCCTGAAAGTAGAGACAAATTAGTTATTGCAGGAATCCCTTCAATAACGAACGATATGGAATTTCCTATAGCTATTAAAATAGGAAATACCAGTACTGTAAAACTAATGATTGATACAAAAGAAAACATAAATCAATTTGTTATTTTAACCGATAAAGTAACAAATCAACAATATGATATTACCGATACACCTGTAGATTTAACATTAGATGCGGGTACTTATTTAGATCGTTTTTATATTTCTTTTTCTCAAACTGCTTTGAGTACATTAGCGTATGAATTGAACAACTCAATACACCTATTCTACAACACAAACAAGAAAGAAATTAACATTAAAAAGTTAAATAAAATTACACTTAAAAACATAGAACTCTATAATGTACTAGGACAGAAAGTGCAAGAATGGAAAAACCTAGATAACACATTAACAAATTATTACCTTAAAACCCATTTAATTTCAAAGGGTGTTTATATTGTAAAATTAAATACTGATAAAGGAAATTTCTCAAAGAAAATAATGTTTGATTAATATACTATCAACTTAAAAAAATATAGCCGATACAAATTGTATCGGCTATATTTTTTACTTTATTTTTAGACTTTCTAATCGCAATAAATATCATTCAATACTTTTGCCAAACGCAAACCGCCTTTTTGTAATTGCTCTCTAACTATTTCAAAATACAAATAAGAATACCTGTAACTTAATTTATCACCTGATTTTACAGAAGCATACACCTTTTTTGTAATTTTATGTGTTTCTTTTACCCAATCTAAAACGGTTCCTTTTTGAATGAATTTTATTTGTTCTTTAGATAAATCTTTTGCATTAGCGGCCAATTCAATATAGCTCATATCCCATTTGTTAATCATATTTTCGTCCCAAACTCTGTGTAAATTTGTTCCTTTACCAAACCATCGTAATTGAATTGTATTCCCTCCTTTGTCTTCTTTTTGCCCAATATGCATTGGCTGATGTAAATCGCCAATTAAATGCACCAACATTTTTAAATAAAAAACTTGATCTTCATTACTGCTTTTTTTATCCTTTAAAACTTTAACACAATAAGCGATTCCTGTAACCAAATCTCCTTTCGGATTTTTCTCTGCCGTTTCATAGCTACCATCTAAGGGCATATTTACATAATGCCAAGGCGAAAAATTACGGTATTTTCTATCCGATTTAATTTGATCTCCATACGTAGAAACAAATGCCAAACTTTGACCTTCTAAAATTTTATCAATCTTTCTTTTGGCTTTTTTTGTTAAATGTTTTTCTGCAATCTTACCTGTTGTTCTGTGTCCTGTTGGACCCCATTCACTCGTATTGGTAAAAGAAGTAAATGCAATAAATACGATGGATGCTAAAATTAAAATTCGTGCTTTCATAAATCTGTCTTATTTGTTAAATTTCCGCTAAATTATAAAAATAAACGCTGTTAAACTTGGAATTAACAAAAATTTAATGATATATTTGTGATATCATTTTAATATCACTTTAAAATCATTCATAATGAAATCAGAAAAAATCATCGTTCCTGCAAACGGATACCTAATGTTAACCGTTGTATTAACCTTTATATTTGGAGGTATTGCAGCAGTGATTAAAACCGAAAACCCTATCTTTATATTATTAATTGTTATCGGTTTAGTTGCCGCTTTCGGATTTATTTTAGTAAACCCAAACACGTCAAAAGTACTATTGCTTTTTGGTAAATATGTAGGCACCATCAAACAAAACGGATTGTTTTGGGCAAATCCTTTGTATAAAAAGAAAAGCATTTCGTTACGTGCCAGCAATTTTGATAGCGAACGTTTAAAAGTAAACGACAAACTCGGCAATCCAATTATGATTAGTACCATTTTAGTATGGCGTGTTACCAATACGTTTAAAGCGGCTTTTGATGTAGATAATTACGAAAATTTTGTACGTGTACAAACCGATGCTGCGGTACGTAAATTAGCCAGCATGTATCCGTATGATAATTTTGCCGATGAAGGGCACGAAGAAGATATTACACTACGTTCTAGTGTTAATGAAGTAAGTGAAGCCTTAGAAAAAGAAATTGAAGAACGCTTATCTATCGCAGGTATTGAAGTGTTAGAAGCAAGAATTGGCTATTTAGCCTATGCACAAGAAATTGCCAACGCCATGTTAAAACGCCAGCAAGCTACAGCCATTGTAGCGGCTCGTCATAAAATTGTAGAAGGCGCGGTAAGCATGGTAGAAATGGCACTAGAAGAATTGAGTAAAAAAGAGATTGTAACTTTAGATGAAGAACGTAAAGCTGCCATGGTAAGTAATTTAATGGTGATTTTGTGTGGCGATAAAGAAGCTTCGCCAGTATTAAATACAGGTACTTTAAGTCATTAAAAAATATTTATTTTTTACATTTTAAAACCATACATAATGAAAGAATACAAAGTTGTAAGACCAAAAATTGGTCCACCAAATTGGCGTGAAAAATTCGAAACCACTTTAAATCAATATGCAAGAGAAGGTTGGGTTTTAAAACATATTTCACCAAAATGGAAATCTCTTATCCTTGAACGAGAAAAAAACAGGTAATATGAAAGAATATAAAATTATTAAACCAGAGTTTAGCTGGACTAAAGGAACTGAAAAATTTGAACAAAAAATAAACAACTTTGCAAAACAAGGTTGGCGTGTGATAAATATTTATGTAACTGCAAACAGTATTGTAAATGCACTTTTAGAACGCGATAAAAACAGGTAACATGAAAGTTTTTAAAGAAGAGCAACAATTTAACCAACCACTTGTATATGTAGGTTTGTCAATAGCAACCATTGTTTCTGCTATTCCTGTGATAAAAGAATGGGATAAAATTAGCCACTTACCAATCGGGCAACAATTAGGAGCCTTAAGTGGTCTTATTATTTTAGGATTGGTTATTTTATGGTTTTTTGTTTTAAAATTAGTTACTCGTATTGATGAAAAAGGCATTCTTTTTCGGTTTAAAGGTTTTCATTTAAAACCTAAAATCATCACTTGGAACGAAATAAACAAAGCATACATTAGAAAATATGATGCTATGACAGAATATGGTGGCTGGGGAATTAAAGGCGGTCTATTTTGGATAAAAAGCAAAGGAAAAGCATATAATGTAAAAGGAAACATCGGTTTGCAATTAGAATTAAAAAACGGAAAGAAAATCTTAATCGGTACACAAAAGAAAGAAGAAATGGAACGCGTTTTAAAAATGTATGAAGCAAAAATACAAACTTTATAAACAAAATAAGATTGCCACGTCGTTCCTCCCAGGGCAAACTCATACTTTTATTTTGCTGGTTTTTTGCCACGAATTCACGAATTTTAACCCCAAAACAACGGTTTTACAATTCCACAAATTAAAAATCCACAGGGTTTTATACATATTCTAGTTAATTCATCAATTATTTTTTACAATCTTACTAAAAATTCGTGAATTAGTGGCTATTACAAAAAGTATGAGTTTGCCCTGTACTTATTCACTTCTATTTAGTTATATGTATAAATTT
>CAMZMA010000147.1 GCA_947311815.1 uncultured Flavobacteriaceae bacterium | reverse complement strand
TATAATGGACCTGTAACCTTTCCTTATGAAATAAGCGATGGAAATGGAGGAACATCAACTGCAAATCAAAACATTACAGTTACTAATGTAAATGATAACCCTGTTGCAAATGATGATACAGCAACTACTGTACAAAACACACCTGTAACAATAGCAACTATTGGAACAAATGATACAGATATAGACGGAACAATAGATACAACCACAATTACATTAATAGACCCTAATAATCCGCTAAATACTGGAAGCACAGGCACACCATTAGTAATTCTTGGAGAAGGTACATATACTGTAGATGCAGCTGGAAATGTCACATTTACACCAGAACCAACATTTACAGGAGCAGCAAATGTAAACTATACAGTAAATGATGATACAGGAGCAACCTCTAACGAAGCAACGGTAACAATTACGGTACAAGCAGATAACGATGGCGATGGCGACCCAGACGTAACCGATCCAGATGATGATAATGATGGAAATCCAGACAATACAGATAACAACCCATTAACCCCTACTACTGCAGCAGACGCATTAACAGTAGTAGAAGGCACAACAGGTACTGTCAATGTATTGACCAATGATGATTTCTTACCAGGAGCCAACACCTCAATAACAGATGCAGGAACAGGAACAGCAACAGGTACGGTAACTTTTGATCCATTAACTGGAGAGATGAGTTATGTTCCAGCAGCAGGCGAAGAAGGGACAGTAGTGACTGTAGATTATGTAGTTTGTAATACGGCAGTAACCCCGAATGTTTGTGAAACAGCAACGGTAACAATTACGGTACAAGCAGATAATGACGGCGATGGCATTCCAGATGTAACAGATTTAGATGATGATAATGATGGTATCCCAGATGATGTTGAAAACGGAGGAGATCCTACATTAGATACAGATGGCGATGGTATCCCAGACCATTTAGATTTAGACTCAGATGGAGACGGCATAACAGATTTAGAAGAATCTGGTTCAGGAGCACCAGACGCAGATGGCGATGGCGTTATTGACGGATCAGATACAGGATCAGGAACCAACGGATTGTTTGATGGAGTAGAAGATACACCAGATAGTGGTAACTCAAACTACACACCATTAGATTCAGATGGAGATGGTACTCCAAACTTCCAAGACATTGATGATGATGGAGACGGAATGTTAACATCAGATGAAATAGGAAATGGAGATTCAGACGGAGACGGAGTTCCAGATTACTTAGATTTAGATTCAGATAATGACGGTATTCCAGATGCAGACGAAAACGGAGGAGACCCAACATTAGATACAGATGGAGACGGAACACCAGATTATTTAGACTTAGATTCAGATGGCGATGGCGTAACAGACCTTGAAGAATCTGGTTCAGGAGCACCAGACGTAGATGGCGATGGTGTCATTGACGGATCAGACACAGGATCAGGAACCAACGGATTGTTTGACGGTTTAGAAGATACTCCTGATGACGGAAACTTAAACTATAACTTGTTAGACACAGACGGAGATGGTACAAGAGATTTCCAAGACACAGATGATGATGGTGATGGTATAGATACTAAAGAAGAAGATGTAAATGGAGACGGAAACCCTACCAATGATGATGAAGATGGTAATGGCGCACCAAACTATTTAGATGCAGATGATGATGGAGACGGTATTGCAACGATAGATGAGTTTATGTTAGATTGTGATGAAGATGGTATTCCAGATCATTTAGATCTTACAAATTGTGATTTCATTCCAGAAGGATTCTCTCCAAATGGCGATGGTGTAAACGACACTTTTGTTATACCAGCATTGGCAGCATATCCAGACTTTAAAGTAGAAGTCTTTAACAGATGGGGTAATAAAGTATATCAATACGACCATAAAGGAAAATCAACAGAACCTGTGTGGTGGGATGGATATTCTACAGGATGGTTAACATATAACAAAAAAGAACTATTACCAACAGGTGTTTACTATTATGTAGTCTATTTTAATAAAAACAATAGAAAACCAGTAGCAAAATGGATATATTTAAATAAATCATAAATATGAAATCAATAGATATGAAAAAAATTATAGCAATATCAATAATAGTGATCAATACTATATTTGTAAATGCACAACAAGACCCACAATATACGCAGTATATGTATAATATGAACATCATAAATCCGGCATATGCGGGGTCTGATGACTATTTAAGCGCAAATTTTTTAGGGCGTTATCAATGGGTTGGAATTGAAGGAGCACCAAAAACCTTTACTTTAGGAGTTCATTCTCCTGTGGGTAATAATGTGGGTCTTGGTTTATCAGTAGTAACAGATAAATTAGGTCCTGTAAATACCAATAATTTGTTTGGAGATTTTTCTTATACAATACATGTTGGAGAAAAAGCAAATCTTGCCTTTGGTGTTAAAGCAGGTATATCATTTTTTAATGCTAATTTATCATCACTTATCACAAATTTGCCAGACGCTTCTTTTATAAACAATAATGTTAACAAGATTTTTCCTAATGTAGGAACTGGTCTTTTCTATTATACAGAAAAATTTTACGCAGGTTTATCAATACCTAATTTATTAGAAACCTTCTATTTCAAAAAAACACCAGGTCAAGTAACCAGAGCATCAAGGGTAAAACATTATTTTTTAACCAGTGGCTATGTTTTTCAATTAACAGAAGATATCAAATTTAAACCATCAGGAATGTTAAAAGCAGCAAAAGGCGCTCCTTTATCGATAGATGTATCGGGTAATTTTTTGTTTTTTGACAAGCTAGAATTAGGGGTGTCACATCGGTTAAATGAATCTGTATCAGCAATGATGAATATACGGGTAAACAATTCTTTAAGAGTTGGTTACGCATACGATTATACCTTAACAGAATTACAGAATTTTAATTCAGGATCTCACGAAGTATTTTTACTTTTTAATTTTGATTTTGTAAAAGATAAAATCAAATCACCAAGATTCTTTTAGTTAATAAATATTACAGATGAAAAAAATAAAACACATAAGTATTGTATTATTGTTATTTTGTTCTTTGCCTTTATTGGCACAAACAAAAAAGACAAAAAAAGCTGATAGTTATTTTAATAAAATGGCATATATAAATGCCGCTAAAGCTTATGAAAAAATAGCTAAAAAATCGCCAACACCAACAAAACATGTTTTACAACAATTAGGAGATAGCTATTATTACAACGTTAAAATGGCTAAAGCATCTTCTGCATATAATAGGCTCTTTTTATTTTATGCTCATGAAGTATCGCCAGAATATATGTTCAAATATGCGCAAGCTTTACGAGGAATTAAAAAATATAAAGAATCCGATAAATGGATTCAAAAATTTAATGAAGCAAAGAAAGAAGATAGAAGAGGGGAAAATTTTATTAGAAATAAAGAAAAAATTACTCTATTAAAAGAAGATCCAAAATTTAGTATAAGTAATTTAAAAAATATTAATTCTAGTTTATCAGATTTTGGCACAACATTTTATAAGAATGGGATTCTTTTCGCCTCATCAAAAAGAGAAAATAGACAAGTAAAAAGGATATATGCATGGAACAAGCAACCCTTTTTAGATATTTACTACGCACCCGTAGACACAAGTAATCAAGTAGGTAATATTGTTAAATTTCCAAAAAAAATTAACTCAAAGTACCACGAATCTTCGGTGTCTTTTTCTCCAGATAAGCAAGTAATGTACTTTACAAGAAACAATTACAATAATGGGAAATATAGAGAAGACAAAAAAGGAATCAATAAATTAAAAATTTATAGAGCAGAGAGAGATTCTGTTAACAATACTTGGAAAAACATCAAAGAACTACCATTTAATTCTAATGAGTATTCTGTTGGGCATCCATCGGTTAGTAAAGATGGTAAAAAACTATATTTTACTTCAGATATGCCAGGAACCATTGGTCAAACAGATATTTTTTATGTAGAAATTAAAGGATATAATTCGTACGGAAACCCTGTAAATTTAGGAAAAAACATCAATACAGAAGGAAGAGAAATGTTTCCTTATATTTCTGATGACAATACCTTGTATTTTTCTTCTGATGGTCGTTTTGGTTTAGGCGCATTAGATATTTTTTCGAGCAAATTAGAAACAACAGGATTTGAAAAAGCAATTAATTTAAAAGCACCTGTAAATAGTGAATTAGATGATTTTGCTTTCATCATCAATCCAACAACAAGAAAAGGATATGTATCGTCAAATAGAAAAGGAGGTTTAGGAGATGATGATATCTATTCCGTTACCCAATTAGAAGAAATTATCATCCCCCCATGTTTTACAGAAAAACAAGGAGTTGTCGTAGATAAAATAACGCAACAAATATTACCAGGCGCTAAAGTAATTTTAAGTAAAAACAACATAAAGTTAGACAGTACAATTGTTGGGGCTGATGCAAGGTTTCGCTTTAAAGTAAGTTGTGATTCTACATATGTAGTGAAAGCAACCAAAGAATATTATCTGCCTTCAAAACAAATTTTTGTAGCCAAAAAAGCAACAGAAAAAGAAGATATTAAGCTGCAATTAATCTTACATAATGATTTTACGCATTGTGAAGAAGGGGCAATATGTATCAAAATCAACCCTATTTATTTTAATTATAACAAATCGGATATTAGACCCGATGCTGCAGAAGAGTTAAACCACATAGTGAGTATTATGAGAAAATACCCAAAAATCATTATACAATCAGGTTCACATACCGATGCACGAGGAAGAGCGCGGTACAATGAAAAATTATCGGACAGAAGAGCAAAATCAACCGTACGTTATATTATCTCACAAGGCATATCACCAGAAAGAATTTCAGGAAAAGGATTTGGAGAAACGAGGTTAACCAATGGATGTGTAGATAATGATAGACATACCAATAGAGTAAAATGTTCAGCAGAAGAGCATCAAGCCAATAGGCGTACAGAATTTGTAATTGTAGATTATTAATCCCCCGATTTTCCCATTCCCCCAAAAAACTTAAAGTTTTAAGCATCTCATTTTTGAGATGCTTTTTTTATGTGATGAATTCAATTTATAAAGATAATGTACATATGTCGGCTTCGATAGATATCATCCAAAAAAGCAAGTAAATTTTTGTTAAGGTAATAATAGTAGTACTTTTGAAAGATGAAAAAAATGATCATAGCAAGTACTTCAACCATTCATGGAAGCAGTTATTTAGAATATTTATTACCTACTTTACAGCAGTTTTTTAGTGATGTAAAAACAATTTTATTTATTCCGTATGCAAGACCAAGCGGAATTACATATGACGCATATACACAAATAGCTAAAAAAGCATTTGCTACTATTTTTATAGATGTTAAAGGAATTCATCAATACAAAAATCCGAAGGAAGCCATACAAAATGCCGAAGCTATTTTTACTGGAGGGGGAAATACTTTTGAGTTGTTAAATCAACTCTATAAAAAAGATATTATCACTGATTTACAGCAAGTTGTAAATTCAGGAACTCCATATTTAGGCACAAGTGCGGGTAGTAATATTTGTGGAGTTACAATGATGAATACTAATGATATGCCGATTGTATATCCACCAAGTTTCGATACTTTACAATTGATTCCTTTTAATATAAACGCACATTATTTAGACCCGATTAAAGGTTCTACACATATGGGAGAAACTAGAGAAACTCGTATAAAAGAATACCATGTTTTTAATAAAACTTCTGTTTTAGGATTGCGAGAAGGTAGTTGGTTAGCTGTTTCAGGAAAATCAATTCTTTTAAAAGGAAATATATCTGCTCGTTTGTTTAAACAAAATAAAAATCCGCAAGAATTTGAAGCGGGTAGTGATTTTAGTTTTTTGTATGAATAGATAAACTTTTGATGATGTTTTCTAGATTCTTACATCGTTTTTGAATCATTTAAAACTCAAATATCTATTTACTCTTGATAGAATACTCAGGTTTAAAGCAACCTTTTTACAAACTTTGTAGTCTATATATTTGTAAGACGATTAGAAATCAAAAACAGCTTTGAAAATTATACCATTACATAACGCACAACAAAAACTCATAAAAAGCGCAATTGCCAACAATAGAGAGGCGCAAGAGCAATTATTCGAGCAGTTTTCTCCAAAAATGTTAGGAGTTTGTAGGCAATATGTAAAAGATATGCATCATGCAGAAGAGTTGATGCTGACAGGATTTTTAAAAGTCTTTACCAAGTTAGACTCTTTTAAACATCAAGGTAGTTTTGAAGGTTGGGTACGTAGAATTATGGTAAATACCTGTATTTCTTATCTACGAAAAAAAAATAAGCTTCAGTTAACGGATGAAGATTTTGTGTTTAACAACAATGCTACCGAAAGTTTAGAAAACACCTCGGTAGAAGACATTCAAAAATTGATAGATTTATTACCAGACGGATATAAAATGGTATTCAATTTATATGCTATCGAAGGGTTTAAACACTCAGGAATTGCGAAAGAATTAGGTATTACAGTAGGTACTTCTAAATCGCAATTAAGTAAAGCTAGGAAATGGTTGCAAGAAAATTATGTAAAAATGAACACTGTAAGTTATGGAAAATAACATCGAT
>CAMZMA010000146.1 GCA_947311815.1 uncultured Flavobacteriaceae bacterium | reverse complement strand
CTCTTAGAACCTCTATTAAACATAACTTTTTAGCGTTTTTATAAATTTTAATCGGACAACAATAATAAAAATTGTTTTTATAAAATTAAATTGGTATTATTCTAAATCTTTTCTAAGTTTTTCATTTAACTCTTCAACGTTTTTAAAGAGTTCAAAACCACCATCTTTAATATAAGAAATTTCACCAGTTTCTTCAGATACTAATAAACAAACGGCATCGGTTTTTTCGGTAATACCAATAGCAGCTCTATGACGCAAACCAAAACGAGCAGGAATTCGGGTACTATTAGAAATAGGTAAAATAACACGTGTAGCCACAATGTAATTGTCTCTAATAATGGTTGCGCCATCGTGTAACGGACTATTTTTGTAAAAGATACTTTCTAAAATAGCTTCGTTTACCAAGGCATTCATTGTATCACCAGAATTGATAAGAAAATCTAAACTATTGGTGCGCTCAATAACAATTAAAGCACCCATTTTTGTTTTAGATAAATTTGTACAAGCAGCTAAAATAACATCGGTATCAATTTCTGAATTAATTTCTGATTTTAAGAATTTTAATTGCTTTAAAAAATTTCGTTTCGATGAAAAATTGGTCGTTCCAATCATCAATAAAAATTTTCTGATTTCTTGCTGAAACACAATAATTAAGGCAATAACACCACCGCTTAAAAGATACCCTAAAATGCCACTCAACATTTCCATTTTTAAGGCTTGAGTAATTTTCCAAATCAGAAAAATAAATGCAATACCAATAATAATATTAATGGCAACAGTACCTTTTAATAGTTTGTAAATGTAGTAGAGTAGAATTGCAACAAGCAAAATATCTAACACATCTAAAAATGAAAATTCAATAAAATCTAACATAAATATCTAAGTGATTGCGTAAAAATACTAATTATTTATGTGATTACAAGGTTACTTTCCTATTTCAGACTCAGAAATTAAAAGCGGATACTTTTTGCGAATTAATTTTACCTTTTTTTCAATAGAAACTTTATTCATTCCTTGTTTTTTATAGTTGATGATTAATTCGGTATAAGAAATGCCATACATTTTTAAGGAAAGACGATTTCTTAAAACCGAATACGCATTATTTAGTTGGTCTAAAACACTTACATATGTTGCATAAGAAGTTGTTCTGTCTGCTTGTAAAGAAATAAATGCTTTTGATGGGTGATCTGAATATTTAGGATTTTTATTTCCCTGACACCAAGAACAAGGTTGGTTATTTTTGTCTAATCCGCCACCATTATCAATAAAATCAATAGTGATTTGTTGAAGCTTATTTATGGGAAGTACTTGATTATCTACAAATAATTCATTTTTTCTATTGATACTTACTTCTAAAATATTTCTATTTTTAATGATGATTTTGCTTGCTTCTTGTTTTTTGGGTATTTTTCTAAGGATGCCACTATCGATATTCATTGTGGTAGTTACCAAAAAAAAGATCAATAATAAAAAGGCAATGTCTGCCATAGATCCTGCATTAATTTCTGAAAGTTCTCTCTTGCTCATAACTAGGTAGTTTTTAATTAATAATTAAGTTGAGTTTGGTTTGTTGAGAGTTTTTTTAACAAAATATTAACAAAAAGGATGCCAAAAAAAATCGTGAATTTTTCCTATTTTAACGATGAAGAAGAATAAAAGGAACTTATTTATTTAGTAATTGAACAATTTTAATCGCCTCAACAGCTTCTTTTACATCGTGTACACGTAAAATTTTAGCACCGTTAAGTAAGGCAATTGTATTGGCAGAAGTTGTTGCGTTTAAGGCTTTTTTCGGGGTAATTTCTAGAGGTTTGTACAACATCGATTTTCTTGAAATTCCTACTAAAACAGGAACATCTAAAGCATTGAAAAGCGAGAGGTTTTTTAGCAATTCGTAATTGTGTTCAATTGTTTTTCCGAAGCCAAAACCCACATCAATAATTACATCATTGAGTTGTAATTGGCGGAGTTTAAAAATTTGTGCTGCAAAAAACGAAATCAATTCTTGGGTTACATCTTTGTATTGCGGATTTTGTTGCATGGTTTGTGGTGTGCCCAGCATGTGCATTAAAATATACGGAACTTGTAATTTGGCAACGGTTGTAAACATTTTTGCATCCATTTTCCCTCCAGAAATATCATTAATAATGCCAGCACCGTGTTCAATGGTTTTTTGCGCAATTTTACTTCTAAAAGTATCAATAGAAAGAATGATTTTTGGGAAGTTTTTTAGTAAAACATCTACTACAGGAATCATGCGTTGTAACTCTTCATCCTCAGAAATATGAATGGCGCCAGGTCTTGATGAATAGGCACCAACATCAATAAAAGTAGCGCCTTCTAACAGCATTTTTTCTGTTTTTAAAAGGATGTCTTTTTCGTTTTTATAACTGCCGCCATCAAAAAAAGAATCGGGTGTAATGTTTAAAATCCCCATTACTTTTGGAGTAGAAAAATCGATAAGTGTGCCTTTGCAGTTAATTGTTTGCATCAAAAAAAATTTCTTGGGTAAAAATAAATGAAATCGATGTAAGTTTTACTATTTTTACACAAATACTTTTAACTACTGATAATGAAAAACACCTCTCAACAATATGATGCAATAATAGCTCAATGTAGAAATCTGTTTACAAAAAAAATGAGCGATTACGGTAGCGCGTGGAGAATTTTACGTTTGCCATCACTTACTGATCAAATTTTTATCAAAGCGCAACGCATCCGTGGATTGCAAGAAAATGAGGTACAAAAAGTAGATGAAGACGAAAAATCGGAGTTTATTGGCATTATCAATTATTCGATTATGGCATTAATTCAATTAGAATTAGGTGTTGCCGAACAACCCGATTTAGAGACCGAAGAAGCTACCAAATTGTATGATAAACATATAAAAATCACCAAAGAATTGATGGAAAATAAAAACCACGATTATGGTGAAGCTTGGAGAGAAATGCGTGTAAGCTCATTAACCGATTTAATTTTGCAAAAATTATTACGTGTAAAACAAATTGAAGACAATCAAGGTAAAACCATCGTTTCGGAAGGGATTGACGCCAATTACCAAGACATGATTAATTATGCCATTTTTGCGATGATTCATTTGGATGAAAAAAGTTGAAAAGTTAGAAAGTTGAAAAGTTGAAAAAATAGTAAGTAACACTTAAAAAAAACTAAAATTAAAATAAACATGATACCAAAACTCATCACTCACATATTCCGTTTTTTTGTCGGAGCAGTATTTGTTTTTTCAGGCTTTGTAAAACTGGTAGATCCCATTGGTTCTGCCTATAAGTTTGAAGAATATTTTGGCGCAGATGTGCTAAATTTAGAGTTTTTAATTCCGTATGCACTCCCGTTTTCTATCCTGTTAATTATTGCAGAAATTATGTTAGGTGTAATGCTGTTAGTCGGTTTTAAACCAAAATTTACTGTCCGTAGTTTGTTTGCATTAACGTTGGTTTTTCTGTTTTTAACGTGGTATTCGGCATATTACAACAAAGTAACCGATTGTGGTTGTTTTGGTGATGCTGTAAAACTATCTACTTGGGGCACTTTTTACAAAAATGTGGTGTTAATTGCAATGATTGGGTTTTTATTAGTTCAACTTAAAAATATCAAATCGCTATTTTCAGAAACTACCACAAAAGCGATTACCTATGTTTCTTTATTTGGTTTTTTATACATTACGTATCATGTTTTAACGCATTTACCAATTATTGATTTTCGTCCGTATGCAGTAGGTAAAAACATCAAAGAAGGAATGGAATATTTAGACAACGGAGAGTTGCCTTTGGTACATGATTTTTCGTTAGAAAGTGAAAATACAGATTTAACGGAAGAGCTGTTATCTAAAGAAAAAGTATTACTCGTTATTGTGTATGATATTGATAAAGCTGATGAAAAAGGATTTGCATCCGTCAAAAAAACTGCTGATAAAGCCATTGCAAACGGCTACACAGTTTATGGTGTTTCTTCTTCATATATTGATGATTTGGTTTTGGTACAAAACAAATATAACTTACCATTTTCGTTCTTGTTTTGCGACGGAACTACCTTAAAAACCATCATTAGAGCTAACCCAGGAATTGTAAAATTACAAAAAGGAACCGTTGTTGGTAAATGGAATTGGATTGATAGTGATGAGATAAAGTTTTAATCATGAAACAGTTATTCTTAGTTTTTATTGGCGGAGGTTTTGGTAGTGTTTTACGATTTGTAATTGGCAAATCATTAAACAATACAGAAAACGGAATTCCCTACGGGACTTTTGTTGCCAATATTTTAGGAAGTTTACTGATAGGGTTTATTTTAGGAATGGCAGCTAAAAATCAATCGCTTTCTCAAAACCAAACCTTGTTATTGGCTACAGGTTTTTGTGGCGGATTTACCACTTTTTCTACCTTTGCTTATGAAAATCATATCTTTTTAAAATCGGGCGACTTTACCAGTTTCGCTTTCTATACCATTGCTAGTTTTGTGGTGGGGTTTTTAGCCGTTTTTGCAGGAATGTATTTGGTGAAATATGTGTAATTAAAAATTTAAAAATAATTAGGAAATCAAAAAAATGAACAACGTAGTAAAGTATAAAAACGAAGATAATTACGCCATTATTACCATTAAAAACGGAAAAGTAAATGCAATTTCTCATGAGGTTATTGATGGTGTAAACGATGCTTTAAATACAGCAGAAAAAGATAAAAAAATTGTCATTCTTACAGGTCAAGAAGGAATTTTTTCAGCAGGATTCGATTTAAAAACGATGACTAAAAGTCCAAAATCTGCTATCGAATTAGTAACAAAAGGCTCTACTTTGTCATTACGGATGTTGTCTTTTCCGATGCCCATTATTATTGCGTGTTCTGGTCATGCCATTGCAAAAGGAGCATTTTTATTGCTGTGTGCAGATTATAGAATTGGTGTAGCAGGCGATTTTAAAATCGGGTTGAATGAAGTACAAATTGGTATGACTATGCACAATGCAGGAATAACAATAGCCAAAGCACGTTTAGCGCCTGTGTTTTTTGAGCGTAGTGTAAACAATGCAGAAATTTACAATGCTAATGATGCTGTTCATGCAGGGTTTTTAGACAAGATTGTTCCTCAAGATGAGTTACTTTCAACAGCTATTAAAACAGCCGAAATGTTTAGTAAATTAAACTTAAAAGCACATGCAACTACCAAATTAAGAGTACGAAAAAACTATTTAGAAAGTTTAGAAAAAGCCATTCAATTAGATTTGAATGAAGAAATTACTTTTGATATCTAAAAACGTGTGTCATTCCGACCAAAGTGAAGACTGCCTCCGCAGGCAGGGAATCACATTCTGAGAAAGACAGTTCAAAGAATATTATTCACTAAGAAAACTCTTAACTCTGTGCGATTTCTCCTAGCGTCGAAATGACATAAAAAGAATCTAATCAATGTTTTTTAAATGCCATAACACCTGCCAACACTTTTACATCTAAATGATTTTCTTCGGGTACAACAGGACAAGAATATTTAGAATTGTAAGCGCAATACGGATTGTAAGCATTGTTAAAATTGATGAATAAGGTGTTTTCTTTTGAGATATTGGTACTAAAAACATCGATATATCTTCCGCCACTGTACGAAGTTGTTCCACAAGAAGCATCCGTAAATGGTAAAAACAAGTAGTTTTTATATTTAGGGTCTTCGTATATTTTTTGATTTTTATACAAATTTAATTGATATTCTTTTCCTTTTAAATTAAAATGTAAAATCCCGTATCTTCTATATACAGGTTTTCGTTCTGTGGTAGTAGGCATTTCAAAAAAAGGATCGTTGGGGGTTAAAATAATGTTTGCTTTTACGATGAATGATGAATCTATCGGGTAAAAATCCAATCCATCAAAAGCTTTTAAATCCTTTTTTGTTAATGGCGATTTAGAAGCATCTTTATATTCAGCATTCATTTCTCTTTGAAATTTACTTTCTCCTTTAATAAATTTTTTGTCTTGAGAATTACATGAAAGTATCAAGAATAAAGAAAAAATAGCTGTACAATATTTTGTTATCACTTGTTGTTCGGATTAAAATTAGGATTTAATAAATTGTTTTGCAGTAGTTTTGACGGAATTGTATTTAAGTCATCACTTTCTGCCAATTGCTTTAGTTTGTTTGGGTCAAAACGTCCTTTTAAATAAAAAACGGTGGTTTTTGCTAAGGTAGAATTAAAAATAATGGCTTGCGAAACAACGTCGCCATCTTCTTTTACCGATAAAATTTTAGTTCGCTCTTGTTCGTTTTTTCTAAATACATCGGTAAATTTAGCAGCTGTAACAGCATTCATTTCATCAATTAAATCGCTTTGTTTTTGTTGCGAAATATTGGTAAACGTAATGAATTTAAAATCATCAATATTTTTAAAAACTCCATTTTTCTCGGGCGATATGTTGCGCAATAAAGCCCTCATAAAATTAGGAACTTGAAAAGCGGTAACGCCTACATCATTTTTATGTTGATTAAAAAACCGTTGAAAAGAGCGTCCGCTTCCGCAAGAAATGAAGAAAAGAAGCGTTAAAAAAGTGATTGTTTTTTTCATAAAAAGTTACTTTAATTTACGTTTTAAAATTAAAAAATGGGTATCCATTACATTTCCTACTAAAATTAAGTCGCCAAAAGTGGCAGCAACAGTAGAAGCAGACATTTTTGATCCGTCTTCCATATAAATTTGTTTGACGGTATAATTTCCTTTTGAGGTGTAGTTTATTTTTATAATTTCAGAAGGCGATGTAGATTTTTTTCCATTTGCATACGCATCAAAATGCAATAAATCTGGGTGTGCTCCAACCCATAAATTGCCATCAACATCAAACTCAATATTATCAACACCTGTTTTACAATCAATATCTTCAATAAATTCTAAAGAGTTGTCATCATTCATTTTAAAGACTTTTATTAAAAATTTCCTAGGAGAAGCTACAAATAATAAATGTCGTTTTTTATCGATATTAATGCCGTTTGCATAGGCAATTCCTTTGGCAACTTTGGTATAGTTTTTACCATCAAAATACATCACATCAGAAACGGATAAACCGCCATAATCTTCTAATAATCTACCAATTCCTGTAGTGTATTTATGGTCGTTGGTAAAATAAAATCGATTTTTATCGAGAATTACCACATCATTCGGACTTACCATAGAAGGATGATGCACTGTTTTTATATGTGATAATCTTTTTTCGTTCAATTCAAAAACTTCGATGGTATGACCGTTTTTTGTGTGATTTACTGCAAGAATGGTGTAAGTACTATCGGTTTTTAGCATCGAAATTCCGTGAGGAGCAAACGGTTTTTTAAAATCTTTAGTTAAAGGAATTGGTTTGTAATCTTTGTTTTTTAAATCTAAAAAATACAAACCACCAAATTCTTCTTTCGTTTTAGGTAAGCTAAGTCTTTTGGTTGATGAAATAATAGCAAAACTATCTTGCTGACTCACAACAATATCTTCGGCTCCTGGTATATTTATTTTTGTAACGATATTTCCGTCAAACGTATTTTCTATGGTTCTAAAAAAACCGATAGAAGTTATGGTGTATAAAACAAATATTACAAAGGATATAAATAGGACTAAAACAGATTTTTTTAAGAATTTCATTTTATAAAAATACAATTTTAATTTTTTTTATTAATAATATCTGATAAACATTTTTAAAAGCAGGTAATCACAGGAAGAGTCCGCCGTGGCGAATAAAAGATAATTAAAACTTCATCCGTTGAATTCTTACCGCATTTAAAATTGCCAATAAGGCTACACCAACATCTGCAATGACAGCTTCCCACATAGTTGCCATACCTAATGCACCTAAAATTAGCACCAAAACCTTTACGCCCAAAGCCAACGCAATATTTTGCCATATAATTTTTGTGGTGGCATTTCCTATATGAATGGCTGTGGCAATTTTAGAAGGTTGATCGGTTTGTATAATTACATCGGCAGTTTCTATGGCAGCATCAGATCCTAAACCTCCCATTGCTAAACCAACATCGGCAATGGTAATTACAGGCGCGTCATTAATTCCATCGCCAATAAAAGCAATGGTTTTTCCTTGAGTTTTTAGTTTTTCTACTTCGTTTAGTTTGTCTTGGGGTAATAATCCGCCAATAGCTTTGTCAATCCCTAATTGTTTGGCAACTTTATTTACCACCAATTGCTTATCGCCAGAAAGCATTACAATGTTTGTTATTTTACTGATTTTTTGCAAGTCATCAATAGCTTTTTGCGCATCTTCTTTTAAAGTATCTGCAATGGTAATATAGCCTGCATATTTGTTATTTATGGCGATGACTACAATTGTATCTGTATTTGTGCGTAAATTCTCGTCAAACGGAATATTAAATTTTTCTAATAATTTTAGGTTTCCTGCCAATACTTCATAATCATCAAATTTTCCTTTCATTCCGTGACCCGAAATTTCTTCAACAGCAGTAATCTTAAATTTTAAATCTTTAATCTTTGAATATTTTACAATCGCCTCAGCAATCGGATGCGTAGAATTACTTTCTAAAAGAGCCACCAATTCAAGCATTAATTTTTTGTCAAAATTTACCGATACCACTTCTTGTACTTCAAAAACCCCTTTGGTAAGCGTACCCGTTTTATCCATTACAACGGTATCAACTTTGGTCATTAAGTCTAAAAAGTTAGCGCCTTTAAATAAAATACCATTTTTAGAACCTGCTCCGATACCTCCAAAATATCCTAACGGAATCGAAATAACCAAAGCGCACGGACATGAAATAACCAAGAAAATTAACGCACGTTGCAACCAAGTTTGAAACACATAATCATTACCTAAGAAAAAATACGGAATGATAACCAACGCAACTGCTAACCAAAAAACAATAGGTGTATATATTTTTGCCAAACGGCTGATAAGTAACTGTGTTTTTGCTTTTCTGCCGACTGCATTTTGCACTAATTTTAAGATTTTAGACAATTTAGTGTCGGCAAAATTACGAGTCGTTTTTACTTCAATAACCTTGTTAAGGTTAATCATTCCCGCCAATACTTCTTCACCTTTTTGTTTGTTATCTGGTGCAGATTCGCCAGTTAAAGCAGCAGTATTTAAAACAGCATTTTCTGAAAGCAATCTACCATCTAACGCAATTTTTTGACCCGCTTTTATTTGAATAATACTTCCTATTTGAACATCTTTAGGATGCATGATTTTTTGTTGTCTGTTTTGTAAAACGGTCACTTCTTCTACTTGTACTTTTAATAAGGATTCTATAGAACGTTTGGCTTTGTTTACTGCCGCTTCTTGAAATAATTCGCCAATAACATAAAACAACATAACGGCAATTCCTTCGGCATATGAACCGATTATAAATGCACCAATTGTGGCGACCGACATGAGTACGAATTCATTATAAAAATCGCCTTTTGCAATCAATTTTAAAGATTTAAGCACGATAGGGCCGCCAATAAAAAGGTAGATAAAGCCAAACCAAATTAAAGGAATAGGAGTGTTAAAAAAAGGAAAATTATAAAAATCGAACCCAATTCCTAAAAGCAAAAAGAACAATCCAACCGCAGGAATTATATACTCTTTGTTAAAAGTTACGGTTGCTTTGTCTTCTACTTCTTTGGTGTAATCTATAGCGCAAGCACCGTCTGTACAGTCGTTAGTATTGTCTTCTATATGTGTGTCTATTTCTTCGTGGTTGTGACTCATCATTTTATAATTTTATAGTGCAAAAATAAGACGAAAAAGAATGCAACAGAAGTGCAATTGTTGTAGTTTGTGAATAGGAGGAGAACAACCTAGAAAAGATTTTTTTCTTTAATTAGTCGTTCCTTAAAAAACAAGTTTTTTAAGGAACGACTAATTAAAGAAAAAAATCTTTTCTAGGTTGTTCTCCTCCTATTCACAAACTACAACAGTTGCACTTCTGTTGCATTCTTTTTCGT
>CAMZMA010000145.1 GCA_947311815.1 uncultured Flavobacteriaceae bacterium | reverse complement strand
TCAATAACTATTCTAAAAAAGCAGTAATTTCAACACTAATAGATATTTATAAAAATTGTTAGAAAAAATTATATATAATAAGCTATTAGCTATTGGTATCCATATTCTGATTGGGTATTTAGCAACTTTTGCTTTTTTTCCGAAACCGTTTGGTGTAGCAATTCTTTTAATAGGTTTTATCATAGTGTCGATGTCTAATAACAACAATGAGGAAGCTTTTAAAATTGCTAGTTACGTTGCAGGAGCAGAGGTCTTTTTACGGATGGTGAAAGGTGTTATTTCTTATGAGATGGGTAAATATGGCGTACTGTTTTTCTTGTTAATAGGAATGTTTATTGGGCCTATAAAGCAAAAAATTTCAGTGAAATTTTTTGTATATATTTTACTTTTATTATTAGGTATTGTATTTACAGCTGTCCCAGAAGGAGAATCTTTACGGAAAGCGATTATATTTAACTTAAGTGGCCCTATTGTTTTAGGAGTATCTGCGTTGTATTTTTATAAAAGAATGGTAACAAAAAAACAATTGTTAGATGCATTGTTTTTACTTTTACTGCCAGTGTTTTCTATGGTTACATATATGTATTTTAGAACTCCAAATTTAAGAGAACTTGTATTTAATACATCTTCTAATGCGTATACTTCTGGAGGTTTTGGACCTAACCAAGTAGCTACTGCTTTAGGTGTTGGTATCTTTATTATAGGTGTTTTTCTTTTGTTAAAAGAAAAACTTTCAGGTTATGTTGTTTTAGATGCTTTGTTTTTGGCGTATTTTACTTACAGAGGCTTGTTAACTTTTTCTAGAGGAGGTGTTATTACAGGAGGCGTCGCATTTATAGTTTTTGCTTTTTTTATGCTTTTACATCAAGGAGCTGGTATTAAAAATATGATAAAATATATATTTGTAGCAGGTGTATTTGTGCTTGGTGTTTTTCTGTATACTTCAGATGTTACAGGAGGTATGTTAGAAAACAGGTATGCAGGTAAAAATGCGAGAGGAGAAAAAAAGAAGGATGTTTCTGCTGGAAGAGGAAAAATTTTTAAAATGCAATTAGAAAGTTTTTATGAATCTCCATTAGTAGGTATTGGTGTAGGGAATGGGAAGTATAAAAGACAACTTAGCGACAAACATGTAACAGCAGTGTCACATAATGAAGTAAGTAGGTTGATAGAAGAACATGGATTTATAGGTATTTTGATGCTAATTATGTTAATAACCATCCCCTTATCTCATTTTTCTAAAATGGCACGGTATCAAAAAGCCTTTTTAATTTCGTTTTATTTATTATGGTTTTTAACCATCAATCATTCTGCAATGCGTATTGCCTTTCCAGGTTTTATATACGGATGGAGTTTAATTAATATTATTGATGAAGAAGATTAACGTTTTATATATCGGTAATAATTTAGTAAAAAAAACAAAGTATAATACATCAATGGCTGTATTATCAAGATTATTAGCTATAGAAGGATTTTCTATTTTAAAATCTTCGAGCAAACAAAATAAAGTTGCAAGAATGATTGATATGGCTTTCGCTGTATTTTTAAATAGAAAAGTAAATTATATTTTAATTGACACGTTTAGTACCTCTAATTTTTATTTTGCTTTCGTATGCTCTCAATTAGCACGTATTTTTAAAATTAAATACATTCCTATTTTAAGAGGAGGTAATTTACCTTATCGTTTAGATGTATCAAAAAAACTATCAAACCTTATTTTTAAGAATGCTTTTAAAAATGTAGCTCCTTCAGGGTATTTACAATACGAATTTGAAAAAAGAGGTTATAAAACCCTATTTATTCCTAATATTTTAGAAATAGAGAATTATCAATTTAAAGAACGAAACCCTTTACAGCCAAAATTACTTTGGGTACGTGCTTTTAAGCATCTGTACAATCCTACTTTGGCAATTGAAGTATTAAAAATTGTAAACGAAAAATATCCAAAAGCTATTTTATGTATGATTGGTCCACAAACCGATGATTCTTTTGCAGCAACACAACAACTAGCAAAAAAATATCATATAGAGCAATCTGTTGAATTCACAGGAGTTTTACCCAAAGAAAAATGGCATCAAAAGTCTAAAGAGTATGCTATCTTTATCAATACCACTAATTTTGACAATACACCTGTAAGTGTGATGGAAGCTATGGCTTTAGGTTTACCTGTAGTAAGTACCAATGTTGGCGGAATGCCTTATTTAATTAAAAATAATATTGATGGTGTTTTGGTAGATAAAGAAAATCCGCAACAAATGGCAAAGGCTATTATTCAATTAATTGAAGAGAACAATCAAAAAATTGTAAAAAACGCTCGTAAAAAAGTTGAAAATTTTGCTTGGTGTGTGGTTAGAACCAAATGGCTATCAATTTTAAAATAATGAATTTTTTAGAAAAAATATATCAAAAGAGTCCTTTGCTAATTCAAAATGCAATGATTTCTTCCTATGGCTATCGATTGAAACAAAAAAAATACGGAAAAGATTTTAATAAATACCTAAGAGAATTTAAAGAAAGAGAAGCGTATACGGCAGTACAATGGCAAGAGTATCAAACAGTAGAATTACGAAAATTACTAGTACATGCCTTTGAAACAGTTCCTTTTTATCATGAAAAATATAAAAAATACGGTTTTAATACTAGTAAGTTTCAAAAATTTGAAATAGAAGATTTAAAAAAACTACCCTATTTAGAAAAAGAAGACTTTAGAAAGTACGGAAAAACCTCTTTACTTTCTTCTAAAAAAAGAAAAGGTTTTTTTATTTCAAGTAGTGGTAGCACAGGTACACCAACTAGCACTTTTTATTCGAATCAATTTTATAAAAAATGGGCGGCTGTTTATGAAGCAAGAGTGCGCAATTGGGCAGAAGTACATTATAAAATGCCTAGAGGAATGATTGGAGGAAAAAATATTTTAACAAAAGCTAATGCAAAAGCACCTTTTTATCGATTTAATATAGCAGAGAAACAAACCTATTTTTCTGCGTATCATATCTCCGAAAAAAATGCGCCAAATTATGTACGAGGACTTATAGAAAACAATGTTTCTTATTTGGTAGGATATGCTATGAGTATTTATATCTTGGCAGATTTTATTAATAAATTAAAATTAAAATCTCCTAAACTCATTTCGGTATTGACTTCTAGTGAAAAACTTACAGAAAAAATGAGAAATACCATAGAAAAGGCTTTTCAGTGTAAGGTTTTTGATGCCTATAGTGGCGTAGAAGCTTGTGGACTAATTTCAGAAAACAAAAAAGGAGAATTATTATTTAGCCCAGATACAGGAATCTTAGAAGTAATGAATTCAAACGGAACAAAAACAAAGAAAGGTGAAATGGGTGAAGTAATTTCTACGGGTTTAATAAATTTTGATCAACCTTTAATTAGATATCGAATAGGTGATTATGTTAGAGTATCTAAAGAGCAAGAGAACAAATCAGGTTTACATATGTTAAAGATTGATGAAATATCTGGTAGACTTGAAGATGCAATTGTAACAAAAGATGGTAGAAAAATAATCAGTTTATATAGGCTTTTTTTAGATATCCCTTTTTTAAAATTATCTCAAGTCATACAACATAGTTTTTATGATTATGAAATAAATATTGTTATTGATAAAAACTTTTCAAAAAGAGAAGAAAATATAATTAAAGAAAGGTTTTTAGAAAAAATAGGCTATTCTTTAAATTTAAAAATAAATAGGATTACTGAAATTAAAAAGACAAAATCAGGTAAATACAGATTGACAATATCTAATTTATAAATGAAAAACAAAACAATTTGGGTACTCAACATGACCGCAGGAAAACCAGATTCTGGTTGGGGAGAACGTCATTATTATTTTAGTAAATTTTGGGTTAAAAAAGGCTACGATGTAAAAATTATATCGGGTTCTTACAACCATTTATTTCATAATCAGCCCAAAGTAGGAAAAGAAACCTTTACTTTAGAAGAAGTAGAAAAAGGCATTACTTTTTGTTGGGTGAAAATACCCGAATATGATGGCGGAAGTATTTTTAAATTATGGAGTATGATAGTGTTTGCTTTCAGAATTTTATCGCTTTCTACAAAACAATTAGGGAAACCAAGTATTATTTTAGTGTCTTCAATGCCAATATTTCCTATTCTATCGGGTTGGTATTTAAAAAAGAAGCACAAAGCAACCAAATTACTCTTCGAAATTAGAGATTTATGGCCATTAACACCTATCTATTTAAAAGGATACTCAAAATGGCATCCAATGGTTTTAGTAATGGCTTGGGTAGAAAAATTTGGGTATAGAAAAGCAGATGCGATTATTTCATTACTACCCAATGCACATACTTATATCAACAAAATATCTAAAGACTCTAGTAAGTTTTATTGGATTCCGAACGGAATCGATGAAACATTATTAGTCAACGAAAAATTACCAGATGCTGTAAAAAAACAGTTACCAAAAGACAAATTTGTCATTGGTTATACAGGTACTATGGGAATGGCAAATGCACTTGAATATTTAATTGAAGCATCAATAATGATGAAAGAAAACACAAATATTCATTTTGTATTTGTAGGTGATGGCTATTTAAAAAAGGAACTGCAAGAACAAGTGAAAAATACCAATAACGTAACATTTATATCAAAAATCAATAAGAATCAGGTGCAAAACATGTTGTCTTATTTTGATGTTTGTTTTGTAGGCAGGAATAAAACAAAACTGTTTGATTATGGAGTGTCTTCTAACAAATTTTTTGATTATATGTTGGCTAAAAAACCTGTAATATCTTCCTCTAATAAAATTAAAGATCCTGTAGAACTTTCAGGTTGTGGTTTTGTGGTAGAAGCTGAAAGTGCAACAACTATTGTTGATGGAATTTTAAAATTTTATGAAATGTCAGTTAAAGAGCGAGAAAAAATGGCAAAAAAAGGATATGATTACGTGAAAAAGCATCATAATTTTGAATATTTAAGTGATTTATACATCAAATTATTTGAATAAAAAGTTAATTAACTCAAAAAACTTCTTATTTTTGAAATCATTACTAGTTTTCCTCTAAATCCTATAGAAAAAGATAGTTTAAATTATCTAAGAAACGTATGCAAAAAAAATCATCGTATTTAGATGTCTCTGAAAGAAAACTACTGCTAAAGGTTGTAGATATTTTTGTTGTTTGTATTTCTTTATGGCTTGCTAATGCCTATTTAGAATTTGATTATGTCAATTTTAATAATGATAATATTGTTAAGTGGCTTATTATTATTGCGGCTTATTTGTTGTTATTTGGCGAAATTTTTCAATCGTATAATTTAGTGGTTTCAAACAATCGGTTTTTAATTGTTAGAAGTGTTTTTTTAACAGTGTTAGCTGTTACTATTTTTTATGTTTTTACACCGTTTGTATCTCCTTCATTACCTGAAAACAGATTGCAAATAATTTATTTTTATTTGATTTTATCATTACCCATATTACTTTGGCGGTATTTATACATGTTCCTATTATTTACGCCAAAATATTTTAAAAGTATTTTAATTATTGGGCATTCTTCTCGGATAGAAAAACTGTTAAACCTTATTAAAAATGATGGATTTCATCAATTAATCACCTATATTTCTGATAAAAAAGCAATAAGTGATGAAAAATTTACAGAAATAAAAGCATCAAATATTAACGAAATTGTACGTAAAAATCAAATCACCGAAGTTATTATTTCTACTCAAGGGTTTACGGATGAAATTAATAAAATACTAAACGAAAAAGTAATTTCATTGTTTGAGAAAGGTGTAAATATTAAAAGTTTTGAAACTTTTTATGAAGAAGTTACAAATAGAATCCCTAAAGAATATTTATCAAACGATTTTTATAAAAACATCAATTTTAGTAGTAATAATAATAACAGATTGTACTTGACTTTTCATAGAACTATTGATATTGTAATTTCATTTGTAGGAATGCTCTTTTTTTTAGGAGTCATCCCTTTTGTTTTTGTAGGTAATCTTATTGCAAATAGAGGGCCGCTTTTTTATGGACAAGAAAGAGTAGGTAAAAAAGGAAAAATATTTAGAATTCTTAAATTACGTTCTATGGTTACTGATGCCGAAAAAAATGGTGCGGTTTGGGCAACAAAAAACGATGTAAGAATTACTGCATTTGGTAAGTTTTTAAGAAATACACGTTTAGATGAAATTCCGCAATTTTACAATATCTTAAAAGGCGAAATGAGTATTATTGGGCCAAGACCAGAACGCCCTGAATTTGTGAAAAACTTAGCACAACAAATTCCTTTTTATAAAATACGGCACGTAATTAAACCAGGATTAACAGGTTGGGCGCAAGTTAATTATCCGTATGCAAATACAATGGAAGAACAAGAAATCAAACTCAGATATGATTTGTATTATATTAAAGAAAGAAATACTTTTTTAGATTTCAAAATCTTAATACAAACGATTACTACTGTGTTATTCTTTAAAGGTCAATAAGTTTTTTGATAAAAAATAATACCGAACCATCAATAAAATTAAAATAGGTATTATTGATATGGGTAAAAGTTGAATTTTAAAAACCCAAACTACAGGAATTACTGCCAACATAATCAT
>CAMZMA010000144.1 GCA_947311815.1 uncultured Flavobacteriaceae bacterium | reverse complement strand
GTCGATTATTTTGTACTGAATGTAAGTTGCCCAAATGTAAGTAGTCATGCTAAATTAGAAGATGTAGATTATTTAAACGAATTGATTACAGAGGTTCAAAAAGTAAACAAAAAAGAGGTTACTGAGCGTATCTTGCCTATCGGCAGACAGGGTCGAAGCACGGTTGCTGAGCGTTGTCGAAGCACGGTTACTGAGCGTAGTCGAAGTAAACCCATTTTACTTAAAATAGCTCCAGATTTGAACAATCATCAACTAGATGAAATTATCGAATTGGTTACCAAAACAAAGATTGATGGCGTAATCGCATCAAACACATCAGTACATCGAGAAAATTTAAAAACATCGAAAGAGCGTTTGCAAAAAATAGGAAATGGCGGTGTAAGCGGACAGCCACTTAAAGATTTGAGTACCCAAACCATTAAATATTTAGCCGATAAAAGCAATAAATCTTTCCCAATTATTGGAGTTGGAGGTATTCATTCAGAAAAAGATGCGCTAGAAAAAATAGCAGCAGGAGCAGATTTAGTACAAATTTTTACAGGTTTTATTTACGAAGGTCCCTCATTAGTAAAACGAATAAATAAAGCAATTTTAAAAGCAAAATAGATGAATACAGAAATGTTTGTATCATTTATAATTGCATCAACAGCATTAGCATTTGCTCCAGGACCCGATAATATTTTTGTGTTAACACAAAGTATTGTAAATGGCAAAAAATACGGAATAGCAACTGTTTTAGGTTTAGTAACGGGTTGTTTGGTGCATACAACTTTGGTTGCTTTTGGGGTTTCGGCTGTTATAAAAGCCAATGAAAACTTGTTTTTTGCAATTAAATTATTGGGCTCTTTGTATTTGTTGTTTTTAGCTTATAAAGTATATAAAAGTGATGCTTCTATTGTTTTTTCGACAGAAAGTATTGTAAAAAAATCTACTTTAACGCTCTATAAACAAGGTTTTTTAATGAATGTATTAAATCCTAAAGTGTCTATTTTCTTTTTGGCATTCTTTCCAGGTTTTTTATTTAGTAAAACAATTAGTACTGTGGTTCAGTTTTATGTTTTAGGAGGTTTGTTTATGTTGGTTACACTGTTGGTTTTCGGGTTTATTGCCATTTTAGCAGGTAGTATTTCTAATCAAATAAAAAGACATAAAAACATTGGTATTTATCTTAAATGGACGCAAATTATTGTGTTTGTTGCCATTGCAGGATTTATTTTAATATAGATTTCGTTTCTTTATTTTATCGTGCTAATCAATCTATTTACACATGACATCTACTATCGGTATTATTCTTGCTTTATCGTTAATGATTGTAGTATTTGGTATGGGGCTATTTTTAAAATTCTTAATTTTCGTTAAATTTTAACACAATTGCCTCTAAGATGTTAAAACTACTGTTAATGAACTCTTAAAAGTTTTTCTTATGTAACTTTTGTTACGTATTAAAGAATTAATCTCATCTACTTTTGTTGCAGATATAAACATTAAAAACAACAAATTATGAGAAATTTAGTAGCAATTGCATTTATTGCAACCGTAAGTATTTTTGGAAGTTGTAAAAACAACAATGATGATGATATTCAATTTGTGTCATTATCAGCATCAGAAGAAGATGATATTTTAGTCTTAAGAGAAGAAGAAAAATTAGCACGCGATGTGTATTTATATGCTTATGATAAATATAATGAAATAACATTTAATAATATTGCTTCTAGCGAGCAAAAGCATATGGATAAGATGTTAACTCTTATAAATGCATATCGTTTAACAGATCCAGTAGTTGCGCAAAGAGGCGTTTTTACCAATACAACATTGCAAAATTTGTACAATGATTTAACGGCTCAAGTAGATATATCATTAGTGGAAGCTTTTAAAGTAGGGGCAACCATAGAAGATTTAGATATTAATGATATCGAAGATTTTGAAAATAGAACGAGTAATTCTGATATTTTAAATGTTTATCAAAAATTAAAATGCGGCTCTAGAAATCATATGAGAGCATATTACGGTAAACTACTTTCTAATGGTGTAACTTATGTAGCACAATTCATTTCGGCTACCGATTTAGCAGAAATAATTAACAGCTCAAATGAGCAATGTGGAAGACAATAATTTAGTTAGTTGATGAGTGATTTTTATAAAGAATAGGGATCAGTAATAAAAGTGTGCCAGAAATGGTACACTTTTTTTTGCTCGAAAAAGCATGAATTCTGTTCAGAAAAATAAATTGACAATACACTAAGAGTTATAATTATGCTGATAACGAGGTTGTTGTGTTGTTTTTTCTAAATTTTTCTTAGGTCGAGCTCAGGTTAGAAGATTAAAAATCAGAATAGGTTTACTCTTCTCTCTTTTTAGGTGCTCGTTTGGCGTCTTTTAAAAATTGCATAAGCATCCATTCAATCTGTCCGTTGGTAGATCGAAACTCATCCGAAGCCCACTTTTCTATCGATTTTAACATGTCTTCGTTAATGCGTAATGCAAATGCTTTTTTCTTTGCCATTGTAACTGAGTTGTAAAATTAAAAAATTACACGTTTTAAAATATTATTTTTTGATAAATATTGCTATGGTTTCTATGAGTTTTACTGATAAAGGAAAATTGGCAGTGTAATAAGAAGACAAATTATCTTCGTCTTTTTCTATGTTTTTTAGTACATGATTCATTTTATCAATAATTACAAGTGTAGATTTCGGATTTGCTTTGTGTAAATTTTGAGCATCTAATACGTTTACTTGTAGGTCTTTATTTCCGTTGATGATTAAAATAGGAATGTGTATTTTTTTTAGTTCTTCGGATGGATTAAACTGCATCCAATCAAGAAAAAAAGGTTGATTTTGTTTGTTAAATAACGACATTAAAAACGGATTGACAGTCTTTATAGTTCCCGTTTCTTTTAGCTCTTTGATGTGAGATTTTAGGTACGGAGTTAATGTTGGCGATTGCTTGTTAATTTGTTCGATAAGTGTTTTGTCAATAGAAACTGAAGCTCCAGCCAAAGAAATATATTGGTCAATATTTTTTGATGCTAACATGGCAATTAATGATCCTTGGCTATGACCAATTAGAATGATTTTACTAAAACGTTTATCAGTTTTAAAGTAATCGATTCCTTTTTTTAGATCGCTAACAAAATCGGTAAATAATGTGCCTTTTAAGAATTTGAAATTATTTTTATTGCTAGTTCTTTTATCATAACTAAAAAAAGCAATGTCTTTTTTATTGATGCTATCTCTAAATTGTTTAATGTAATTTGCTTTGATTACGTTTCCTTGATTGCCATTTCTGTCAATGTTTCCAGAACCGTGTACCCAAATAATTAGCGGTGTTTTTTCTTTAAAAAAAATGAGTGTACCAGGTAATTCAATCGAATCATTTTTGATTAGAATTTCCTCGGATGTAATGTTTGATTGTGCAAAAAGAATGGCACTCATCAATAAAAATAAATAGGTTGTTGCTTTTTTCATTTCTTTTTAGATGTAATAAAATAATAAATTACTATGATTAAATAAACTCCTGTAATTGTTAATATTGTTGGTAAAATCCAATGTGCTGTATCTGATGGATGTATGCTTGTGTTTATCATAGAAAACACAATAAAACAAAGAATGCTACTCAATAAAATGCTGGTAAAAAGTAAAGTTTTACTTTGAGCTATTTCATCTTTTATAGTTTTTATTTTGTTAGAGATGTCTAATAACTTCGGGTTTTTAGCTGCAAAAATAAACCCAACAGAAAGCGACGTGAATATAATGGGAGCTAACCAAATGGTGGTTTTTTTACCAAATCCATCTGGTTCACCACTTCCGTTAAAATGAATAGCAATAATTTCGGGTAAGTATGCGTAATTAATAAGTACATACAGCCAAGAAATGATTAATAATAATGCGCAAATAGCAATGAGTATATAATCGAAGGTGTTAAATTGTATGTTGTTTTTTTTATTCATTTTTTTTGTTCATTGAGCGTAGTTGAAATAACGAAGCAATCTCTTTTTTGAAACAGATCACCCATTCTTCCGACAGGCAGGT
>CAMZMA010000143.1 GCA_947311815.1 uncultured Flavobacteriaceae bacterium | reverse complement strand
GAATGGCAGAAATTATCAAATATCGATTGACTTACGACACTAAACTATACAGTCAAATAAAGGAAGATAAAAACCTGTCAGTAAACGATTTAATTCATCGTTCTATAGAGATTAAAAACGAAGTTGTTTTAAAGGATCCCAAAGAAAAAGGAATGCGAAAAATTTTAAATTTCGGACATACCATTGGGCACGCTATCGAGTCTTATTTTTTAGAATCTGAACACAAAGAAAACCTAACGCACGGAGAAGCAATTGCCATCGGAATGGTTTGCGAAACGTATATTTCTTCTCAACAATTAAATTTTCCGAAAGAAACATTGACAGATATTAAAGAAACAATACTCGCTATTTACGGAAAAACAACCATTTTAGAAGAGGACTTTACCCCTATAATCGAATTATTAAAACACGATAAAAAGAATATTGGCGGGCAAATTAACTTTGTTTTATTAAATAATTTAGAAGATTGCGCTTTAAATTGCAAGGTTACTAATGAGTTGATTGTAGAGAGTTTATCTTATTATTTGGCTTAATTCACTTATTTTTATTAGATTATTGTAAAGATTTTATATCCTACAAGAGCAAATTCATATTTTTTATAAAAGGCAGGTTCGTGGCAAAAATTCTAAAAAACAAAAGCATGTGTTTACCTTGTTATACCCTACCAAACAATCGGTTTTTTACCCACACTTTTTAAGTAGGTATTCGTTTTAGAAAAATGCTTGTTACCAAACCAATGCCCTCTATTTGCACTCATAGGAGACGGATGTCCAAATGCGAACACCTTGTGTTTATTTGTGTCTATTTTTTTTCCTTTTTGTTTTGCAAAACCTCCCCAAAGCAAAAAAACAACACCTTCTTTTTTATCAGAAATTAATTGAATAACAGCGTCGGTAAACTGATTCCATCCGCTTTTTTTATGACTATTGGGGCTTTTTTCTTTGACCGTTAAAGTAGCGTTTAAAAGTAAGACGCCTTGTTTCGCCCAATGCGATAAATTACCAGAAACAGGAATTTCTTTTCCAATATCTACATTCAATTCTTTAAAAATATTTTTTAATGAAGGTGGATGCTTTACATCGTCTTGTACAGAAAAACACAATCCGTTGGCTTGATTTGCCCCATGATATGGATCTTGACCAATAATCACCACTTTTACCGCAGTAAAATCGCAATAATTAAATGCAGCAAAAATTTGATTTTTTGGCGGATAACAGATGTTATTTTCATATTCATCAGTAACAAAATCCATTAAATTTTTAAAATATGTTTTTTTAAACTCACTTTGTAGTATATTTTTCCAACTATCGGCAATTTTTACCTGCATACTTTCTTATTTTTGCGTCGATTTGACAAATATACAACTTTGAATATATCAGAAAAAACACTGCAAGATTTAGAATTTCATACGGTTTTAGAACACGTATCAAATTACTGTATTTCTGGTTTAGGAAAAAAGCAATTACTAGCTACAACTCCTTATAATAGTAAAGAAAAACTATTGAACGAATTAGCGCAAGTAAATGAATATTTAAGCTCTTTTATCAGTGAAAACAGAGTGCCTAATCATACTTTCGAAGACATTTCTAAAGAAATTTTTACACTAAAAATAGAAAATAGTTTTTTAGAAGCTACCTCTTTTATAAAAATAGCTTCGGTGTCTGAAACAGTAAATGAAAACTTAAAATTCTTTAAAAAGTTTACAGAATATTTTCCTGTTTTACATGCCGAAAGTCAAAAAATTGAGTTCACCACACAACTTATTGACACCATTAAAAAAGTAATTACTTCTTATGGCGAAGTTGCCAACAATGCATCTGCAGTTTTAAAGGAAATTAGAAAAGATGTTTTAAAAGTGAGAGGTAAAATTGGCGAGAGTTTTACCAAAGACTTAAGCAAGTACAATAGCCTTGGTTATTTAGATGATATTAAAGAATCTGTGATAGACAATTACCGTGTGTTGGCGGTTTTAGCAATGTATAGACGCAAAGTAAAAGGAAATTTTTTAGGCACTTCTAAAACAGGAAGTATCGTATATATTGCGCCACAAGCTACCTTAAACTACAGTAGAGAATTACAAAATTTACTGTATGAAGAGCAGCAAGAAATTATAAAAATATTAAAGCAATTAACCGAAGATATCCGTCCGTTTATTAACTTATTACAAGACTATTTAAGCTATTTATCGCATTTAGACGTGGTTGCTGCCAAGGCAAAATATGCACAAATAACAACTAGTATTTTACCCAAAATTACAGCCGAAAAGAAAATCTTTTTTAAAAACGCCTTCCACCCTATTTTATGGATGAGTAATCGAGAAAAAGAGATAGAAACCGTAGCACAAACTTTATCATTACACCAAAAACAACAAATTATTGTTATTTCTGGCCCTAATGCAGGCGGAAAAAGTATTACGTTAAAAACCATCGGTTTGTTACAAGTAATGCTACAAAGCGGATTCTTAATTCCTGTTGATGAACGCAGCGAAACCTATATTTTTGACACTATTTTAACCGATATTGGCGATAATCAATCGATAGAAAATCAGTTGAGTACATACAGTTATCGTTTAAAAAATATGCGCTATTTTTTACGAAAATGTAATAAAAACACGCTATTTTTAATTGATGAATTTGGTACAGGATCTGACCCAGAATTGGGTGGTGCATTGGCAGAAATTTTCTTGGAAGAGTTTTATCAAAAAAAAGCATTTGGTATTATTACCACACATTACGCCAATTTAAAAGTGCTGGCAAACGAATTAGAAAACGTTACCAATGCAAATATGCAATTTAATGAACGTACTTTAGAACCGCTGTATAAATTATACATAGGGCAAGCAGGAAGCTCGTTTACTTTTGAGGTAGCACAAAAAAACGGCATTCCGTTTAGCATTATAAACCGTGCAAAAAAACGTGTAGAAACCGAAAAAATACGTTTAGACAAAACCATTTCTAAGCTACAAAAAGAACGAAATAGATTGCAAAGAACTTCTGACAGTTTAGACAAACAACAAAGTAAAGGGCAAGAACATTTAGACAGCTTACAAGAAAAAGAGCAAAAAATTAAAGATAAATTGGCAGGTTTTCAAGAATTGTATGACAACAACCAACGGATGCTTTCTTTGGGTAGAAAAACCAACGAATTACTGAATAAATACTTTCAAACCAACAACAAAAAAGAACTGACCGCTAATTTTATAAAATGGGTAACTACTGAAAAAACAAAACGATTAAAAAAATTACCTCCTAAAGCCACCACAAAAAAAGCAAAGAAAACTGCAAAAATAATTGAGCAACAACAAAAAGAAATTATTTTAAAAACCGAAAAAGAAGTTTTACAAAAAGTAGTTGAAGTACGTAAAGAAAATAAGCGTAAAGCTGCTAAAATTGCCAAAGAAAAAGCCGCTTACATCTATAAATTAAATGACCGAGTACGTTTAATTGACGGGAATGCTGTTGGTACGATTGATATGATAGAAAAGAAAAAAATTACTATTAATTACGGTTTTTTTACCACAAAAACAACTGTAGATAAAATTGAATTGGTAGAGAGTATTAAGCGTTAGTTTTTAGTGAAAATACACCTGTATTGTGTAGAATTTTGTAGAACGGTTTGTGTATGGCTTGTTGCGT
>CAMZMA010000142.1 GCA_947311815.1 uncultured Flavobacteriaceae bacterium | reverse complement strand
GGTTCGAGCGCAGTCGAGAACTATTGAATATAATTCATCTCATAAAAAGGTCTCGACTTTAGTTTATCTTGAGCGTAGACGAAAGGCTCGACCAGACAGAATTATTGATATATAGGGAATTATGGTTATGAAACTATCTACTGACCTCTAATTTTTCATTTTATAACAATCTAAATTTTTAAAATATTAACTTTACACAATAACGAAAAAGAATAATAAAAAATATGTACATTTGAGTACTAAATTAGAAGTTAACCTTTGCTGCGTTAAGTTAAGGTATTGAATATCAGTTATTCTTAAAAAACCAACATATGAAATTTAATAATAAAAAATTAGAGAAAACATCAAAACTGATTAATTATATAATAGCAATTGTTTTATGTGGTTTTTTAATTTCTCTTTCTGGAAAATTACTTGATGACGTAGATGAATGGGAAGAAAGACCAACTGTAGAGGAGTTTCAAAACATAGAATTGATAAAAACAAAGTATTCAGAAATCGAAAAAATTGAAACTAAAATTCGTTTAAAATCTGAAAAAAGAATAAGCATTATAAACACCATCAAAATTGTTAAGAATAACTATAACAATGCTAAAAAATCATTTGATAATTGGTTAGAGGCAAGAAAAACAATAGGCTCACCTAAAGAAGATAAAGAAATCTTATCAAGAGCCAATGAACTTGATGAATATTACAAAACGCAACAAGAATGGAATAAGGAATTATCAGAAAGTAACAATCAAATAAATTTATTAAAGAAGAAAAAAGCAGAAATAGTAAAACTTATTGATAAAGAGCAAGATAGAGCTTATAACGAAAGAGAAAAGGCTATAAAAAAATACAATTTAAAAGTTTTTTTAATTCGATTATTATTTATTCTTCCAATTCTAATTTTAGGCATATTTTTTATAATAAAATTCAGAAAACATAAATATTGGCCTTTATTTTTAGGTTTTGTACTATTCTCTTTTTATGCTTTCTTTTTTGGATTAGTGCCATATTTACCGAGTTATGGTGGATATATAAAATATACTGTTGGAATAATTTTAAGTGTTCTTTTCGGTATTTATGCAATAAATAAAATAAAAACATTTATAGAAGAAAAGAAAAAAGAATTAAAAAAATCAACTGCCGAAAGAGCCAAAAAAGTAGAAACTGAAACAGCAGAAAAAGCACTGGATAACCATATGTGTCCTTCTTGTGGAAAAGATTTTATTGTTAAAAAATGGGACAAGTCAGTTGGAAAAAAAGACAAAACAGAAACCTATGGAATTGTAACTAACTTCTGTCGATTTTGTGGGCTTGAATTATTTAAAAAATGTAAAAAATGTGATTCTGAAAATTTTGCACATTTACCATTTTGCTCTAATTGCGGAGACAACATGAATGACAAGATATAAAGATGGGTTATTTAGAAATTTAGTACGAAGAAATAACACATTGCACGCTTCGTTTTTTTAATGTTTCTTTATAATTACTCAACATTGCATTGGCAATACTACTGGTTTCTTTATGACAAGTAAAACAAGACCCTACTTCTAAAATTTTACGCTGCTCTTTTAACGAAAATGGTCGGGTATTTTTTCTGGTAGCTATTGCCGCAATCGGTTCTTTAAAAAATGCACCCCATGCATCTTTTGGCAATCCATCTTTTTCTAACGGATATTTTGGTGTAAAACTCCAATCTCCTTTTTCAAACCTTAAATCTCCTCTTCCGTAACCTAACACAACAGGATTATTATGACATTCTGTACACGTTTTTCCTTTTGATGAAATAGTATGTGCACTTACTGGAGCAAACAAACGATGAAAATTAGTATTTTTATTATCTTTCTTTAAGTGCATTATCATTCCTGGAGCAAAAGTTTTAATCGTTTTTTTGCCATTTTTTTCTTGCACACCCAAGGTTGGATATTCCGCTAAATAATCTGATCCTTTTTCTAACCAATTGCCCATTTTCCATTTTTTAGACAACAAATCGTATCCGTCTTCATTAGCATCAAAAGAAGTGTGACAAGAAATACATTGTGGTGCCCAATTGGTATGACACGTACTACAACTTACATTTTTATGAACCGATTTTGTACAATTTTTTGCAGGTTTTGAAAGCGGTATTTTTTGATGCGTATTTTTAGTTATTAAAAATGCCGTATTGTTTTCTTTGATTACGTTCAGTAATACTTTTTTACTTTCATTAACTGTAACAAATTGATGATTTTTATCCATTTTTCTTAACCTAACAATTCGCTGTTCTGATGCAGATAACTCGCTAAAACCAACCGTTTTTACTTCGGATAAAAAATGACAATCAATACATTGTACCGTTACAGCATCTTCTTGATGCGCATACAAATTTCCATCGCCCATCACCTCATTTGCATCGTGACAATCTATACAACTCAATCCTTTTGTGTGATGAATATCGGCTTGTTTTTTTTCAAAGATACGACGATCATCAAGTGTCCAATAATTAGGATTGTTTTGTAAAGTATCCTTAAAAACGGTTTCATGCCATCCTAAATAATTGGTGGCAATTCTACCCGACCTACTATGACATCCGAAGCAATGGTTATCGGTAATTTTTAACGACAAAGATGGATGATATTTGGTAAAATCTTTTTGCTGATGCGCCACTTTTCCATCATCAGAATAATTTAAATGACACGCTGTACAACCGCCTCCTCTAGATAATTGAGAAATCGGATTTGGATGTGCTTTTTCATTACCAATATGGCAAGAAGCACATTTATTTCGCAAATGTTTTTCTGCGGATGTGTTATTTTTTAAATGATGAATGGTAAACAAACTATCTAAATTATCATTCTCTCCAAAGACATATTTATCAACAGAAATAATACCGCTCATGGTATTCATCATCGAGTTTTTTACACGGGTATCAATTCCTAGATGGCATTTTGCACAGGTTTTTGAAGCGTTCGATAAATTTCCTGGTACCGAAACCATGGTTTTATGAGCTTGTTCTTTTGTGCTAGAAGCAGCATCACCTAAATGACAAGAAATACAGGTTGTTTTATCGGGCGAATGTGCATCAGAAAAACCTTGTATTGGCGTGTGACAAGAAATACAAGAAGATTTTTTATTGATGAGTTTTGTATAGTTAGTGCTACTATTTTTTTTATTAAAAAGGTGAAAAAGCACATACATTAAAGTAATAAGTAACAGTAGCACTATAAATCTAAACTGATTTGTTTTACCCATGCTACAAATTTAACGAAAAAAAGGAAGCTAATCGCTTCCTTTTTTTCTTTATGGTATTAAAGCTAAACAAACATTTAGTTCTGGTTTGTTTGCGGTAAAAGATTTTAACCAAATGACTAATTCATCAATTTCATAGGGTAATAATCTTTTTAAGGCTTTATCTACTTCTTTACAAAATAATTCTGAGTTAAAACTTACTTTTTTGAGTACTGTTTTGGTATACTCGAACATTGCTCTAGCCATTTTTTCTTTACTTTTATTTTAAAACGAATACAACTCGTTTTTATTGCTTTTTCTGTTCAAATTTACGCAAAAAAAATCCATTTTCATAAGAAAATGGATAAAATATCTAGTTGTAAATAATTTACAATTTGTTGATTTTTGACACTAAATCATCCGCTTTTGCTTCTAACTCAGCTTTAATTGCTTTAAAGTGTGCTTTTTTATTTTCTACGCCTTTTGCATTTAATTTGTCTAACAAAGTATCGAAAGTCACGATTGCTTCATCTATAATTGCTTCCGATTTTTTTGTGTCTTCTTTTGGGTTTAATAATTCCCAAACGTAACATTCTTCAATTAAATCTCCTAAGGTATAATTAATGTCTTTTTTTAAGTTTTTAATACTTGCCATAATCCTGTTTTTTTAGGTTGCAAATTTAGGCTATTTTATCTAATTCTACTTGAAACTTTTCAAAAAACATTCCTACGTGGTAACCATCCATTAAGGCATGATTTACTTTGATAGAAACAGGCATTAATAATGCGCCTTTTTCTTTTTTAAATTTTGAAAATGCCAATTTGGGTACAGATTCTACCGAAAAACCTGCTAAAGGTTCTTTATGACCTGTAAAATTTATCCATGGCATTGCAGAACAATACACACAATCTTCTGAATTTGTTGGCGGAAATAAATGGGGGCTATTAAAAATTCTCTTTTTTTCTGCTAAAAAATTTTCGTTAAATACTGTAAAATCTTCAGAAAAATGAATGAATGAAAATCCGAAGGTATTATTGGGTCTTAAAATAGTTGCTGATGCATGAATTACATCGTGTATTACAATTTTATCCTCTTTAATTCTGTATTTAAAATTTTCTACAGCATTGATTGCTTTCATGCACGCATGCAGATATAACACAAAAAATGAGTGATTATTTTTTTTTGCAAATTGATATGCTTTGGTCACATTTACATCAACCGTGACTCCAAAATAAGGATCAGAAAATTGCTTAAAAAACTCGAAATGCTCTTTTCTATTCCATGTTGCTACATCTAACTCTTTCATATTAAAAAAGGAATAATTTCTTTGATCGCTTGCACGGTTTTATACGCTGTTTTAGATTGTTGATTTTTACTAACTTTTTCGTGCTCCCAAGTTGTATGAAACGGTATATGAATTGCCGATGCACCTAAAGAAACCAACGGTAAAATATCTGATTTTAATGAGTTTCCTATCATTAATAATTCCGCAGGAAAAATATCTAAATGTTTGATTAATTTTTGATAATCGGCTTCTTTTTTATCGCTCATCACTTCGATATGATGAAAATATTTTAACAATCCTGATTTTTCTAATTTCTTTTCTTGATCTAATAAATCGCCTTTTGTTGCCACAATTAGTTTGTATTTACCTTGTAATTGTTGCAATACTTCTTCTACGTCATCTAACAATTCTATCGGTTGCGCCAACATTTGTTTTCCTAATTGTAAAATGGTTTCTATTACCTTCGGATTGATGCTGTAATTAGACAATTCTAATGCACATTGTACCATAGATAACACAAAGCCTTTTACACCGTAACCATAGTGTTTCAAGTTCTCTATCTCTATTTTAAAAAGCTCTTGATCTATTTTGTTTTTGGTTTCATAATTGCTTAATAATTTAGCAAATTCTTCTTCTACCTCTCTAAAATAGGTTTCGTTTACCCACAATGTATCGTCTGCATCAAAGGCAATGACTTTTATGTTTTTGTACATTATTTTTTTAAAAAATTGATTGCTTTTTCTAAATCTTCTGGTGTATCAATTCCGATAGATTCTACGGTTGTTTCTACCATTTTAATTCGTTTTCCTACTTCTAAATAACGAATCGCTTCTATTTTTTCGGCACTTTCTAAAGGTGTCATCGGTAGGTGATAAAAATCGATTAAGGCTTCTTTTCTAAATGCATAAACACCTTTGTGTTTGTAGTAATTTACGGAAAAATATTTATCTCTATGAAACGGAATTACGCTACGAGAAAAATACAATGCAAAATTTTGATGATCTGTAATTACTTTTACATTATTCGGATTTTGAATATCCTCTTTTTGAGTCATCAATACTTTTAAAGACGCTAAATCTATTTTTTTATCGGCATCATTTTTAAACACTTGAATTAATTTCTCTAAAGAAACGGCATCAATAAAAGGTTCATCTCCCTGAACATTTACCACAATATCTACCTCCATATTTTCTACTGCTTCGGCAATTCTATCAGAACCACACTCGTGAGTTTTTAGACTCATAAAAACATTTCCTCCAACGTTTTTAATCGCTTTAGAAATTACCTCAGAATCTGTCACCACAAAAACATCATCAAACAAATTGGTTTGTAAAGCGGCTTGGTAAGTTCTAACAATAACTGGTTTTCCTCCTAAATCTTTTAGTAATTTTCCTGGAAAACGAGATGCACTATAACGTGCGGGTATCATGGCAATTATTTTCATTTTTTTTACGGAATATAAACTTCTAATAGTTCTGATTTTTCTGATGATGCAATTTCAATCTCTTTAATACAAGCGGGTACTAAAATTGTTTCTCCCATCTGTAATTTTTCGGTTTGTTGTTGATAAGAAATCGCTACGTTACCAGCCACACACATATAAATAACAAAACTATCTTTGTTTTTATGATTTACCTTAATCTTACCCTTTACAGGCAAAATATTGGTGGTAAAATACGGACAAGAAACGGTCTTTGTTGCTGTATTTTCTTCTTTCTTATAACTAGTTTTGTATGATTTTTTTACGGTATAATCTATCGTGTCTAATGCTTTTTGGGTATGTAACTCTCTGTACTTACCATCAATTCCTTTTCTATCCCAATCGTAAATTCTGTACGTAATATCTGATGTTTGTTGTATTTCTGCTAACAAAACTCCTGCTCCGATTGCGTGTACAGTTCCTGTTGGAATGTAATACACATCGCCTTTTTGCACTTCATCAACATTTAAAATACTTAATAATGATTTGTTTTTTAAGTGATATAAATACTCTTTTTTACTCACGTTTTTTTGAAAACCTACAATTAAATTAGCAAACTCATCGGCTTGCATTACATACCACATTTCTGTTTTACCAAATGAATTATGTCGCTTTTTTGCCAATTCATCATTTGGGTGTAACTGAATGCTTAACGCTTCTTTGGCATCAATAAACTTAATTAATAACGGAAATTTATCTCCAAATTGCTTATATACTTTATCACCTACTAAACTTTCTTTAAAAATTTTGATAATCTCTTCTAAGTTTTTCCCTTTTAGTTTTCCGTTAGAAACAATTGAAATAGCGTCATCAACATCAGAAATTTCCCAGCTTTCGCCAATATTTGTGTTTTGAGAATCTTTTTTAAGTAACGATTTTAATTTTTCTCCTCCCCAAACTTTCTCTTTTAAAATGGGTGTAAATTTTAGTAGTTGATTTATTTTCATAAAAAGATACGATATTTATTCTCCAGAATACGTTACAAAATTTCTTGGCGTTTCATATAATTTTATAGATAAATCGAGTTTTTCATCAATCTTTACACGTAATTTATCATAAATAACAACTGCTATATTTTCTGCTGTCGGATTCATTTTTTTAAACTCAGAAACTTCTACATTCAAGTTTTTATGATCAAAAGCTTCTTCTATTTCAGATTTTATCAATCTTCTTAAAATTGATAAATCCATTACAAAACCAGAAACAGGATCAACCTCGCCAGTAACCGAAACAATTAAATCGTAATTATGCCCATGATAATTAGGGTTGCTACATTTACCAAAAAATTCTAAATTTTTTTGATCAGACCATTCTTTGTTAAAAATCCGATGAGCAGCATTAAAATGTGCTTTTCTATGTACAGTTACTCTTGGCATTTTTTTTATTTAAAGATTTAAAAATTGAAAGATTGAAAGATTCAAAAACTGAAAGATTCAAAAATTTTAATTAAATTTTATACTTCGAAATTCTATGATATGATTCTTCAAAAATAATAGTAAACCACGCTGTATATTTTTCGGGGTGCAATTCTATATCTACTTTTACAGCCTCTAAAGACATCCATTTATAATTTGCTACCTCCTCTTTATTTACCAACGGATTTTTATTATACTTCCCTACAAGTACATGATCTAATTCATGCTCTGTTAAACCATTGTCAAACGGAGCTTTATAGATAAAAGTAAACACCTCTTCTAAATCGCAAACAAACCCCATTTCTTCTTGCAATCTACGTTTTCCTGCTTGTAATGATGTTTCTCCATCTCGTTGATGAGAGCAACAAGTATTTGTCCACAACAAAGGTGAATGATATTTTTCTACAGCTCTTTGTTGTAATAACAATTGCCTTTTATCATTAAAAATAAATACCGAAAAAGCTCTGTGCAATAATGCTTTTTCATGGGCTTCTATTTTCTCCATCAAACCAATTTGACGGTCGTTTTTATCAACTAAAACTACGTGTTCTTTAATCATAGTGAGCAAATTTAACACAAATTACAAGATTTTCTCTTACATTTTTCTTAATATTGTAGTTCGATCAAAATAAATTAAAAATGAAAAAAATAAAAAATTTATTGTTTTTGGGTGTTATTTTATTTTTAGCTTCTTGCTCTAACAATGAAAGTAATAGTACAATTACCGATGCTGATTTAATAGGATCATGGAGTATTACAGATTTTCATTCTGAAAATGGAAGTATAACGGCAACTCAAAATGGCATTAGTTTTTCTACAGATTACTCAACTACAGGTTCAAATTTTAATGCACAAATGATTTTTGGAGATAATCCTAAAATTATTACTGGTAGCGGAACCTTTACCATGACAGCTTCTTATACCATTTTAGGACAAACTATAACAAACAGTGAAGATATTGATGCCTCTAACGCACCCAGTATAGCGGGAGCTAATTGGTCTTTAGATGATGGAAATATTATATTATCAATAAATGGAGAAAATGCACAAGCAGAAATAGTAAGTTTTGATGGCAACACATTACAATTAAAAACGTCACTCGACAAAGACGTTGATGAACAAGGTATAAACGGTTCTATTACTGGTAGTATTTTTATAACATTGACAAAATAATTATAAAATTAACAATTTTAAGACCGCTTTTGCGGTCTTTTTTTATGTTAAAACCTGAGTTCGACCTAAGAAAAATCAGAAAAACTAACACAATAATCTCGTTATCAAAACGGTTATAATTTTTAACTTATTGTAAATTTATTTTTTTGAACAGAATTTATGCTTTTTCGAGCAAAAAACCACTAAATACACAATCTGCATCGCTACAATTTTTTAAAGGAACTCGGTTCCTCTAAAAAATTGTAGCTCACATCTCACGTATTTATTGAATTTTTACTTCGATTCTTATATCGAATTCAGGTTTAAAAAATGTAACTTTGCCCACTAATTTTTATTGATGAGTTTTTTAGAAGAAATAGCACGTAGAAGAACATTTGGTATTATATCGCATCCAGATGCTGGTAAAACAACTTTAACAGAAAAACTGTTACTTTTTGGTGGCGCCATACAAGAAGCAGGTGCGGTAAAAAACAATAAAATAAAAAAAGGAGCTACTTCTGATTTTATGGAAATTGAGCGTCAGCGTGGAATTTCGGTAGCAACCTCTGTACTAGCTTTTATTTACAAAGACAAAAAAATTAATATTCTTGACACACCAGGCCATAAAGATTTTGCCGAAGATACTTTTAGAACCTTAACCGCTGTAGATAGTGTTATTGTTGTTATTGATGTTGCCAAAGGGGTAGAAACTCAAACCGAAAAATTGGTAGAAGTATGTAGAATGCGAAACATTCCTATCATCGTTTTTATTAACAAATTAGATAGAGAAGGTAAAGATGCGTTTGATTTGCTAGATGAAGTAGAACAAAAATTAGGTTTACGAGTTACGCCAATGAGTTTCCCTATCGGAATGGGATATGATTTTAAAGGAATCTACGATATTTGGGGTAAAAAATTAAATCTTTTTTCTGGTGATAACAAGCAAACAATATCTGAAGGTGTAGAATTTAACGATGTAAACACACCAGAACTCGATGAAATTATTGGTGAAACAGCTGCAGAAACCTTACGAGAAGAATTAGAATTGGTGTATGAAGTATATCCAAAATTTGATCATCAAGAATATTTAGAAGGAAAACTTCAACCTGTTTTTTTTGGTTCTGCCTTAAATAATTTTGGCGTGAAAGAATTGTTAGATGCTTTTATAGAAATTGCACCACATCCGCAGCCAAAAAAAGCGGAAGAGCGTTTGGTAGATTCTAAGGAAGAAAAATTAACAGGTTTTGTGTTTAAAATACACGCTAATATGGATCCTAAACACAGAGATCGTTTGGCATTTGTTAAAATAGTTTCGGGCACTTTTAAAAGAAACACACCTTACTTACACGTTCGGAATAACAAAAAAGTAAAATTTTCGAGTCCGAATGCTTTTTTTGCTGAAAAGAAAGAAATTGTTGAAGAATCTTTTCCTGGTGATATTGTTGGTTTACACGATACTGGTAGCTTTAAAATTGGCGATACACTAACTGAAGGAGAAATTTTACACTTTAAAGGAATTCCGAGTTTTTCTCCAGAACATTTCCGCTATGTAAACAATGCTGACCCTATGAAATCTAAACAATTATACAAAGGTTTGGACCAATTGATGGATGAAGGTGTGGCACAATTATTTACATTAGACATGAACGGACGTAAAGTAATTGGTACTGTTGGCGCATTACAATACGAAGTAATACAATACAGATTAGAGCATGAATATGGCGCAAAATGCACGTATGAAAACTTACATGTACACAAAGCCTGTTGGGTAGAAGCCGAAGATGAAAAAAATGAAGAATTTAAAGAGTTTAAACGTGTAAAACAACGTTATTTAGCAAAAGACAAACAAGGTCAATTAGTATTTTTAGCAGATTCTGCTTTTACTATTCAAATGACACAAAGTAAATTTCCTACCGTAAAATTACATTTTGTAAGTGAGTTTAAATAATGATATTAAAAACTAAAAAATATAAAGAGCTTTTAAATTATATATTCATATTACTTATAACAACTTCCTCTCTTTTAGCTCAAGAGACTCAAAACATATCTACTTTACAAGGAAAAGAACTACACACTAACTTGCGATTTCAGTTTATCCCAGTAAAAATGCCAACAAATATTTTTCCTAATTTAAAAAACACGATGGGAGTTTTAGGCGTGCATTACCAAATTCCTATTAGCTCATCTTTTTATGGTGGTGTTACAATATGCACTGCAATTACTGGAGATCAAGGTGGGTTATTTACCTTAGGAACTGAAATAGGGTATCAAAAAAAAGTAATTAACAACCTATTTATAGATACTAATTTTCATTTTGGTGGCGGTGGCGGTTACCGTTATTTAGTAAATGATGGTGCATTTATCAACCCAAATATAGGGTTAAAATACAAATACAATAAAATTTCATTTGGACTTCAATTTAGTCATTATAATTTTTATACTGGTAAAATTAAAAGTAATTCTTTATCGTTTTTTATAGATATTCCTAATTTAATACGATATACAAAATACACAAATTCTCAAAAAAAATATATTGCCAACAATATTAATTTAGCAAATTTTTGGAGTACCCCTGCTATTAAAAACTCTCAAACTGTTCGTTTTAATTTTTTATTTCCTATAAGAAAATCCAAAAAAGATAATTTACAGCCTTTAAAAAACACCTTATATGTTTTAGGATTTGAATATCAAAAATATTTGCGAAAAAACACCTTTGCCTTTGTACATTCTGGAGCTATTTATAAAGGATTACGTGCTGGGTATATGGATTTATTCTTCGGATTAGGATACATTCCCTATCAAAACAAATACTTTAATTTTTTCACAAAATTAAGTATTGGAGCTGCAGGAGGTAGAATTGCTCCAGAAGGCGGACTTACCATTTACCCAAGTACTGGTGTAGATATTAAGTTAACAAAATCATTCGCAATAAATGCGAACATGGGGTATTACAAGGCGATAAAAGGAGATTTTGAAGCTTATGCTCTTGGTTTTGGAATCAAATATTTTGGACTAAACGGAGGCGCTCAAACACCTTTTACCAAACAATCAAAATTTACACATTTTAGAACCCAAGGAATGCATGTAAACTTTCAAAATCAAACTTATTTAAATGCTCAAAAAACAGATGCTCCTTTTGTTATTGATTTACAAATGATTGGCATGCAATTTAATGTTGATTTTAATCATACATTTTATTTTATTGGAGAAGCAGGTTTTGCTTACGGAGGAAAATCTGGAGGATATGCTCATGGTTTGGCAGGAATAGGAATGAGTTCTTCTTCTTTTTTTAATAAAAAAATGAAAATCCATTTAGAAGGAGTTATAGGAGTTGCTGGAGGAGCAGGTGTAGATACTGGAGCAGGAATTGTAATAAGGCCTACACTTGGTTTTAGTTATAAAATAACTCAAGGAATCGCTATATTTGCATCCGCAGGAAAAATGAAAGCCCTTTATGGCTCTTTTTACACCACTAATATAAATACAGGATTGCGCTTTAGTTTAGCAACATTATCTGTAGTAAAATAAAAAACAATTTATAAAAATAACAGTTAGATGAAAAACGGATTATACGCTAAATTTAAAACCTCTAAAGGTGATATTTTAGTAAACTTAGAATTTGAAAAAACACCAGGAACAGTTGGTAATTTTGTTGCTTTGGCAGAAGGAAATTTAGAAAATGCAGTAAAAGAACAAGGAAACCCGTATTACGATGGATTAAAATTTCATAGAGTCATACCCGATTTTATGATTCAAGGTGGTTGCCCACAAGGAACAGGAACAGGCAACCCAGGGTATAGTTTTGATGATGAGTTTCATGCAGATTTAAAACACGATAAACCCGGTGTTTTATCGATGGCAAACTCAGGGCCTGCAACTAACGGAAGTCAATTTTTCATTACCCACGTCCCTACCCCTTGGTTAGACAACAAACATACTGTTTTTGGCAATGTAGTTGAAGGACAAGATATTGTTGATGCTATTGCTCAAAATGATGCTTTAAACAACATAGAAATTATTAGAATTGGTGATGATGCCGAAAAATTTAATGCCATAGAAGCTTTTAGAACTTTTGAAGGATCAAGAGAAAAACGTGAAGCCGAAGAAAAAGCAAAACAAAAAGAATTGTTAGACAAAGTGGCTGCTGGATATAACGAAACTGAAAGCGGTTTGCGTTACCAAATTTTACAAAAAGGAAACGGAAAACAAGCCAGCAAAGGCGCTATGGTTTCTGTACATTACAAAGGTCAATTATTAGACGGTACTGTTTTTGACTCTTCTTACAAACGTAAACAACCTATTGATTTTGCTGTAGGTGTAGGGCAAGTTATTAAAGGTTGGGATGAAGGTATTTTATTATTAAAAGTAGGCGATAAAGCTCGTTTTGTAATTCCTTCTAATTTAGCGTATGGTTCTCAAGGTGCTGGCGGAGTTATACCTCCTGATGCTACTTTAATTTTTGACGTTGAATTGATGGATGTAAAGTAATTCCATTCGATAACATCATCAATCTATTATACTTAAAAAGCTCAGAAAATAAACTCTGAGCTTTTTACTTTAATTCGCTTTCTTAAAATTCAGTAATTTTTTATGCTGAGAAAGTATCGTATCTTTTTTAATGGTCTTTTTAGGCTTTTTTTTCTTTTTTAATTTCCTAAATAAATCTGATAGTGTGTTAAAATTTACTTGATAAGAAAGTCCGACACCTTGCGTATTTCCGCTTTCATCAGTAGTATATTGAATTTCATTTTGTCGATTAAAAATAACGCCTCTAAAATTCCCTTCTTTATTTAAAAGCAACTCAATTTTCACTTCTCCTACCACACTAGATTGTGTATTTGCTCCAATGGGCACACCAAATTTACCGTTGATAATTACTCGATCGCTTATTTGACTATTTATTGAAAAATCTACCTGATCATCTGTATTTAAATTTGGGTTGTCTATTTGATTTTTTTTACCTTGTTTGTAATCTAACCCTAACTTAAATTTACTATCGCTACTACTTAATAATCTTGAAAAAGCAGATGCAATGGCACTGGTTGCTGCTCCTGTTGCGATGTTACTTACATTTACATCAAAATTTATTTTTTCTAAACTTGCAAAATTACCAAATACTAATAATGATATAAATTGTGTTGTTTTCTGGTTTACATCATTATCGTTTAAAATAAAATCTAATTCTGATGCAATGGCAGGATCTACATTGGGTAATTTAATATCTAAATCTTGCTTTGAACTAAACAAACCCCCTGTAATTTTAGTAACCAAATCAATAGGAATGTTTCTATTAGAGCTAAAATTTTCTAACAATACTGCAGGATTTGCTTTGGTTTTGTAAACGGCAGTAATATTTAAATCTGCTTCAAACGGACTTCCATCCCAAGAAACGGTGCTTCCTTTTTGTATTACAAATGGCTTGTTTACTACGCCTCCGTATTTAAAATCGTACACTCCATTATCTAAGGTGTAATCTCCGTACATGGTAAAAGTTCCTCTAGTATCAATCTTTATTTGCAAGTCTCCTGTACCACTTCCTTTTAATTGACTTCCGTACTCTTCATCAATAACTACCTGAGCTATGGCATCTTTGGTTACTTCTAAATTGATATTTAAAGACAATCCTTTTATGGCAGCAACCGCTAATTCTTTTTGCTTTTCTTTGTCTATTTTATTTTCTGATTTAAAGTGAATTAACTTATAATTTTCTACGGTTTGAATATCTTTTAACGGAATTACAAAAATGGTTCCTTTTTCAGTTCTTCCATTAATGTTAATATCTAAATTATCTGTAAGTCCTATAATTTCTGCGGTTCCTTTCATAAAAGCGGTTCCGTAATATAAAGATTCATAGGTGTTTTGAGTATCTAAAACCAATAAATTATCGGCATCAATTTCTAAATTCATATACCACGAATCAAAATTATGGTGCGTAATATTACCGTTAATTGATCCTTTAGAATGGTGTTTCGTATCGGTAAGTGCTATGTTTTCTAATACAAAAGACTGCTTGTTCAATGAAATTACAGCTTCATCTTCAAAAGTATAATCTACATTTAAATAAGGAAATTGTAAACCTGCATTGTGCAAGGTCAAACTTCCTTCCATATCAGGATTTTCTAAAAACCCTTTTAAAGTAAAATTGCCCGATGCTGTACCTCTAATTTTAGACAATACATCTTGCCCAAGTGGACTAAAAGCTTTTAAATTGTATTCTTCTATAAATGTACGCACATTTATTGTGGGTTGGTTGGTAGAAAAATCTACAAAACCTGTGGCGGCAATACTTTTTACAGCTTCTTTTTCTAAAGAAATATCAATCGCGTATTTTTTAAAGGAATTATCTCCTCTAATATTTAACGCTAAATTTCCTTGAGGCACTTTATTGATAGTAAAATTATCTACCAAAATAGTTCCTTGTGGACTGTAAATACCATTTTTCTGTACAAAATCTATACTTCCGTTTACAAGCCCTTTTAAATCTAAACTATCTATTTGTGGCAAGAGGCTTTTTAGTTTTACCTTGGTAAATTCTGCTTGTAAATTTTTATGCAATGAGTCTTTTAAGCTTCCTTGAAATGCTATTTTTTGCTCTTTTGATGTCAATAAAAAAGGACTAAAAACAAAATCATCTGTTTTTAAATCGAAAGTAATTTTGTTATTTTTATCATCGTTCGGATTTATTGCCCACGTATTTTCTTTAAATTCTAATGATGATTTTTGAATACCAACAACAGATTTTTTATCAGCATTAATTGTGTAATAAAAATCGAGGTTAAAGTTTTCTTTATTTAATTTACCTCCTTTAAAAATCGATTTAAAAAACAAGGTGTCATTCTCTGTTTTATTCAGTAAATTTAACTTGGTTACATTATAATATTTTGTCTTAATTTCTGATGCTAAAACATGGGTGTTATAGAGTTTGTTTTGATTGTCTGTTCTTATATACAAGTCTTTAATTTCATTGCCGTAAGCAATAATTTTAGGTGATTTTACAGTAAGTTTTAAGACATTGTCTTCGGTTTTAATTTTTCCTCTTACCGTTGTTTTTTTAGCGATAAAAATTTCTGAAAAAAATAGATCTATAATTTGATTATATACCTTAAAATTAAAAGATATAAATTGATTTGCTTCTACAGGATACGGATTGTAATTGGTGTAAATACTGCCCAAAGCATTTTGTGCCATAGGCAACAATTGATTGAATGAAAATTTTCCTTTTATCTGTCCTTTTACAATATCTTCAGAATCAATCGTAATTTTTTTGATGCTATCTTTTATCGTAGATAACACTAAAAACTCTTTAAAATTAAAGATTTTCTTTTGATTGGTATACATTATATTTTTAAAACTCGCCTTACCAATCATATCCTCAATCGTGTTACCAATCATATTTAAAGACATATTCCCTTTTAAAATAGCAATACTATCTCTTTTAAATAAATTGGTTTTTTGCAAATCTACATGCTCTATATTCGCCTTAAAATTATAGCTATTTATGGTTGATGAAAGGTCTGCTAATCCTTTAAAAGTCATTTTTAAATTCTCGTCATCTACGTGTAAATCGCCATTAAAAAGTTTGTTTTTTACTTGTCCGTTTACGTGTATTTGATGGTATTGATAATTGTTAAATTCAAGATCAGAAATTGTACCAATAATAGTTGTATTTAGGTTATCTAAACTAAAACCTGAACCATTAACATCTCCTTTTAACGAAATTTTACCCAACATCGGGTTGTTAGCAAAATAGCCTACATCAAAATTAATCATCTCTATATCACCACTATATGTAGCATTATCAATATCGCTCACGTTGGTAAGTTCGAGGTCAGAAATTAGCGTACCAATACTAGATTTTACTTTTAATGTAGCTTCTATGTTTTTAGAAGTAACTCTAGTTTTACCCGACAAGGTAAAGTTTCCTAATTTTTTAAATTCTGATGGTAATGTATTTCCCAATACATTTGGCAACACTCTTTTTAGTTGATTGTAATTTGATGTTACGTTTTTTAAATCGCCAGTAAAAACAAATCCTTTTTCATAATTTACCGCATTTTTAAACGCTAAATTTCCAACAATTTTTAATCCCTTGTTAGAATTTACAATGATGTTTTTTGTGGTAAAATCATTTAAAGTTCCGTTCATGTTACCAGAAAAATGCAATACATCAGCTCCAGATAATTCAGTGTATAGTTTTTTTAGATCTTTAATAGCAAAACTACTTTTTGTGAAAGCAGCTTTTATCTTCACTTTATTTACAAAATCGGCTAATTCGCCTTCTTTATATAAAAAATCAATAGTAGCTTGAATATTAGAGTTTGGAGTTTGTAATCTTGTTTTCCGAAACAACATTTTTGTTTCTCTGTAGATATAGTCTGTTGTAAAATTGGTGATTTTTAAATCTCTATCATCTGTAAAATACAATCCTCTAATTTTTGCATCTACTTCAGGCCCATTTAACTTAAAATCTTGAATATTACCTCCTGTTTTATACATCGCAAATTTTAGAGGCGTATCGCTATTTTCATCAATCACTTTAAACATTAAATTATCTATGTAGATATTCTCTGTTTTTAATTGAAAAGGAACATGTGTAGAATCTACGGGGCTTCCATCATCAAAACTATCAATAAAAACCGTCAAATTACTATCGGTTTCTCCTTGGTATGTTTTCATATAAAAATGTGTATCCTCTAAAGAAACACTTCCTAAATCTAGCTTATTATCAATAATTTTTTTTGCATTTAAAAGTGTTGTGCTTAGTTTTTTTACAAAAATTAGTGTGTCTTTATGATGATCTCTAATTTCTACTTCTTTTAACTGTACACTTCCTAAAAAAGATAAGTCTAACTTTTTTACAACTATATTTGTACCAAATTCTTTGTTTAATTTATTGGTTGCAAATTTTCCTAAATAGGTTTGAACGGTTGGTATGGATAATAAAATACTTAACAACAGCAAAAAGAGGACAAAATACCCCAGCCATTTTAACAATATTTTTACCGTTTTTTTGATACGTAATCAATTAAGAATTAAACACAATTATTAATTAATAATCAATAATTTTGCCACAAGTACAAAGAACGTGCAATTTTTGATAACTATTAAATTTGAATCGATATTTTTGTACATTAAAAAAGCAATTTTACTATTTTTTGAAAACAAAAGACATATATATTTTAGGCATAGAATCTTCTTGCGATGACACCAGTGCTTCTGTAATTTACAACGGAAAAGTATTAAGTAATGTTGTGGCAAACCAAGAAGTACATGCAAAATACGGCGGTGTTGTACCAGAATTAGCGTCAAGAGCGCATCAACAAAACATTGTGCCTGTCATTCAACAAGCTTTACAACAAGCAAAAATTGACAAAAAACAATTAAGCGCCATTGCTTTTACTCGTGGCCCAGGTTTAATGGGTTCTTTACTTGTAGGTACTTCGTTTGCAAAATCTTTGGCGTTGGGTTTACAAATTCCGTTGATAGATGTAAACCACATGCAAGCGCATATTTTGGCTCATTTTATTGATGAAGAACATCATAAAAAACCAACATTTCCTTTTATTTGTTTAACCATTAGCGGCGGACATACACAAATTGTAAAAGTGACCAACTATTTTGAAATGGAAATTCTTGGAGAAACCATTGATGATGCCGTGGGTGAAGCTTTTGACAAATCGGCAAAAATATTAGGTTTACCCTATCCCGGAGGCCCTTTAATTGATAAATATGCGCAAGAAGGAAACCCGAAGGCTTTTCAGTTTACCAAACCTAAAGTGGGCGATTTAGATTTTAGTTTTAGCGGATTAAAAACGGCTATTTTGTATTTTATACAGAAAAAAGTAAAAGAAAGTCCGAATTTTATCAAAGAAAATTTAGTTGATATTTGTGCCTCCATTCAATTTATAATTGTAGAAATTTTAATGGACAAACTTAAAAATGCAGTACAGCAAACGGGCATCAAACAAATTGCCATTGCGGGTGGTGTTTCGGCAAATTCTGAAATTAGAAAACGTTTACATTTGGCAGAAAAACATTGGGGCTGGACAACCTATGTCCCTAAATTTGAATACACTACAGATAACGCTGCAATGATAGCAATTGTTGGCTATTTAAAGTTTATAGAAGGAGATTTTTCTGATATTTCTATAACCGCAAAAGCTCGATTAAAAGTAACGGAATAGGATGAAACCTATAAAAAACAGGTTGCTACTCGGTTTTCATTATTTTTTAATGTGGATTGGTTATTTTATAGCTGCAAGAGCCTTTTTTTTAATTTACCACTACCCACAAACCAAACAACTTGTTTTTTATGAAATTTTTCATACTTTTTATCACGGTCTTTATTTAGATATTTCTGCCACAGGTTTTATTGCTATTATTCCATTTTTCCTTATTTTATTTTCCGTTTTTTTACCAAAAAAAAGTATTTCTATTGCCCTTAAAGCATACACTTACTTTTTTGTTTTTATACTCACTTTATTATTATTTATAGACGTATCTATATACAATGCTTGGGGTATCCGTGTAGATAGCACCATTTTTAATTATATAAATACTCCTAAAATTATGTTGGCATCTATCTCTATAGTGCAACTAATTTTTAGTGTTGCTTTGTGGCTTCTTTTTTCAATACTCATTTCAAAATTGTTTGGATATATAATCTCTAAAAAAATAGAAAAATTACAAAAAGGAACTTTATTTGAAATTCCGCTTTTTTTAGTTCCTAATTGCTTTTTTAATACTTCCAATCAGAGGCGGATGGCAAACCATACCTATCAATCAGAGTAATGTTTATTTTTCAAAAAACATGTTTGCCAATCATACAGCCGTTAATTTTGTTTGGAATTTCGGAAACTCAATTTCTCAAATGAAGTATTCGGGTAAAAATCCGTATCGTTATTTTGATGATGAAACGGCTTTTAAAATCATCAATAAAGAAAGAAATCCTCTTTTAGAAAAAACAACAGACAGCATTTTAAACACCAAAAAACCAAATATTATTCTAATCATCTGGGAGAGTTTAACTGCCAAAGTTGTAGCGACTGTTGGCGGAGAACCTGATGTAACAAAAAACCTAAACAAGCTCTCTAAAGAAGGACTGTTATTTACAAATTTTTATGCAAACGGAGATAGAACCGACAAAGGTTTAACTGCTATTTTAAGCGGGTATTACCCACAAACAAATGCAAGTATTATTAAAACTCCTGCAAAAGCTAGAAATTTACCGATGTTGACAAAAGAAATGAAAAAATTGGGGTACACAACTTCTTTTTATTATGGTGGAGACACTAATTTTGGAAATATGAATACCTACTTTAGAAACGGAGAGATTGATAATTTAATAGATGGAAGTAGTTTTAAAAAAGAAGATTGGAATTCTAAATGGGGAGTTCACGATCACGTTTTTTTAAAATATTTTGCAAACAATTTTTCATCCGAAGAAAAACAACCTTTTTTTAAAATTTTACTCACATTATCTAGTCATGAACCTTTTGAATTTCCAGATACTTATAAATTTGGAAAAGATACTGAAGCCAATAAATTTAGAAGCGCCCATGCTTATACCGATAAAGCAATTGGTAATTTTATAAAACAGGCAAAAACACAACCTTGGTGGAAAAATACGTTAATTGTAATTATGGGAGATCACGGTAATCCACTGCCAAAACACACAGGGTATTACAATTCGCCCAAGAAATTTCATATTCCGATGCTTTGGTTAGGAGGGGCTTTGTCAAAAACTAACAAAAAAATAGAAACAATTTCTTCTCAAGTCGATTTTTCGTACTCACTTTTAAGCCTCCTCAACGGAGATATTTCATCTTTTACATGGAGTAAAAACATATTTTCTAATGCCCCAACTCAATACGCTCACTACATTTTTAACAAAGGATTTGGTACCATACAAAAAAACGGGAACTACACCTACGATTACATTAGCCAAAAACCCGCACATGTATTTGGTGCAAATACTCAAACATATGCAAAGAAACAGACACAAACAAACACACAAGAGGGAAGGGGAGAGGTAAAAAGGGTAAAGAAAAGACGAGAAAAGAGAGAAAGAACATGTCTGAAATTATTGGACTTCACGAAATTAATATCCTCAAAATGAGAGGACAGGATAAAAGGAAG
>CAMZMA010000141.1 GCA_947311815.1 uncultured Flavobacteriaceae bacterium | reverse complement strand
GAAACTATTATTTCTACTACCTCTTTTAAATATATAAAACCTTATTTAAATTGGACTATTTAATTATTCATAATGGTATTAGATACAATTTTATCTTTTGTTTGTTTAAATAAAAATAAAGATGGAATAATCATTTTATTTCCTATAATTTCAATTTCATTATTCACGTTAAAAGAACTAGATAAAATGAGCGATTTTTCTGCATCGTTTTCATTATGAAAAACATTTTCCTCAATATTTATTGTTCTATAATCTTCGCCTAATAAATACTTTAAAAAATTAGTATTCAGTTTTTCCCTTTTTTTTCTATTTATAAATGCACTTTCTCCTTTAAAAACAATTCTAAATCTTCCTGACACATAACCTAATGAATCAATCGATACACTTATGTTTTTTTTAGTAGTTGCCATTTTATTGGGATATAAATTTACAAATAATGACGTGTTGTCTTTTTTAATTAAGCGTCCAATACCATTAACTGCTTTAAACGGCAAAACACCAAAACCTGCATATTTTTCAGAAGCATCTAACAATATGTACTTGCCATTGTATGGAATGGCACAAACAACATAATTAACACCTAAAATTGTAGGAAAAATTGGTTCAGGTAGATTTCTAGTACTTAAAATTACAGGATTTGCATCAAAGCCCATTTTACGCAAAATGGAAATTAAAATAAAATTAATTTCGGCAACGTTTCCGTTTCCACTAAAAAATGCTTTTCTAACTCCTTTTTTTGTATAAATACCAGTAGTACCATCGCTTTTTACTTTATTTTTTACAAAGTTAAAAACCGCTAAAATAGAATCTTTTTTTGTTGAAACATCATTTAAAATTTTAGATGAAAAATCGACAAAGTATTTGTGTTTTTTTAATTCCTTTCCAAAATTATCATCATTATTTAATTGTTTAGCAACATCCGTCCAACTTTTAGAATACACTTTATACGAGTCATAACGAAAATTTGTTGCAAAAACATCAAAAAGGACTTTTGGTCTAAATAATTCAATATTTCTAGTAAATTTTTCTTTAGTAAATGCTGGTACATCCCAAATTTCTATAAGTAATCCTTTTTTTGTATTTATTTTTGCATGAAGTCTATTTGTAAATCTATAGGTAAATTCTATATCGCTTGGTATATTAACTTTTGCTCTAAAATATTTTATCGGAATATCTTCTTGAAGCACAATTTCATCAATATAAAAAACATAATTTGATCGAATGGTATATTTCCATTCAATAATTGAATTTTCTTTTATGTTTGGCATCGTAAATACTCGTTCAGACCATCTGTTATTAATTGGATTTTTATAAATATTTTTTCTAGATAATTTTGTCTTTTTTATGGTAGCATTTTCTAGAGTATAGGTTGCAGCATTAACTGTGAAAATTTCATCATTTTTTCTAGTTTGATTATATAATCGTACTCTTTTAGTTGCAAAATCAAATCCTTTACGTGTGTTTATTTTAATTCGCTCATAAACCGTAGTTACCAAAGTCCAACCTGACATATTTTCAAAAATTAATTTGGTTTCTCTATCCTTAAATAAAATAACAGCATCCTCATTTTTATATTTTTCCTCTATTTTAAAATCATTCATAGAGACATTCCCAATTTTTTTAATTTGCGATTGAGTTTCATACAAATTAAAAAAAAACAAAATTACTAATACAACTCTGTATAGTAAATCATTCATATATTTTTTCATATTTTATAAAGCTAAAACGTATTAGAAACAAAAATACATATTTACCTACTAACAATATCATAAACTTCAAAATATATACAAAAAAAATAATTTAAAACCAATGATTTTACTCATTATTTTCTCGTTTTGTTAGGCGTAATTTTACACTATAATTAAAACAAGAGAATCATGAAAAATCTAGTCATTTTAGGAGCAGGTACTTCTGGAACAATGATGGCAAATCATTTAATACATAAATTACCTAAAGAACATTGGAAAATAACCATTGTAGATCAATACAAAAAACATTATTATCAACCAGGATTTTTGTTTTTACCCTTTGACATTTACAAAACTAAAGATGTAATTAAAAAAGGTAAGAAATTCATTCCGAAAGGTGTACGATACCTTAATCAAAAAATTGAAGAAATTCAAACAGAAAAAAATCAAATAAAATTAGAACATGAATATTTAGATTACGACATCCTTATTATTGCAACAGGAACTAAAATTGCTCCTGAGGAAATTGAAGGTATGAAAGAGGCAGAATGGCACAAAAGTATTTTTGATTTTTACACCTTTGAAGGAGCTAAAGCACTCCGAAATAAATTACGAAAATGGGAAGGTGGAAAACTAGTAGTTCACATAACAGAAATGCCAATAAAATGTCCTGTTGCTCCTTTAGAATTTGCCTTTTTAGCAGATTCGTATTTTATTAATAAAGGTATGCGTGATAAAGTAGAAATTGAATTCGTTACACCTTTAGATGGTGCATTTACCAAACCAAAAGCAACCAAAGCTTTGCATTATTTATTAGAGGAAAAAGGCATTACAGAAGTTACCGATTTTAACATAGAACGTATTGATTATGAAAATAATAAAATGATTGATTACTCTGGTAAAGAAGTAACGTACGATTTATTAGTAACCGTTCCTACCAATCTTGGTGATGCACTAATCGAACGCTCAGGATTAGGTGATGATATGAATTTTGTACCAACCAATAAGGCTACTTTACAAACAAAAGCACATAAAAATATCTTTGCCATAGGTGATGCTACAAATTTACCTGCATCTAAAGCTGGTTCGGTTGCACATTTTGAAGCAGAAATACTTACCGAAAACATACTTAGATACATTGATGGAGAACCGTTAAAAGAGAAATTTGATGGTCATGCAAATTGCTTTATCGAAACTGGTCACGGAAAAGCTTTATTGATAGATTTTAATTACACAACCGAGCCTGTCGAAGGAACGTTTCCGTTTCCTGGAATTGGTCCTCTAAATCTATTAAAAGAAAGTAGAATGAACCATATGGGAAAAATGGCTTTCCGTTGGATTTATTGGAATATGCTTATAAAAGGAATACATATTCCGTTTGTATCGGCAACCATGTCTGAAAAAGGAAAAAAAATATCTAATGCGAATTAAGAATTAAGAATTAAAAATGAAAAATTAAGAATTAAAAGTGAAAAATTAATAATTTTAAAATAACAATCATGGAAAAAACAATAGCAAACAAAACAGTAAACGTTAACGAAGAAGGGTATTTAACAGATTTTAGTCAATGGGATAAAAATATCGCAATAGAATTGGCTAAAGAAAAAGAAGTAGAATTAACCGATAAACATTGGGAAGTACTTTCGTATTTACAAGACAAAT
>CAMZMA010000140.1 GCA_947311815.1 uncultured Flavobacteriaceae bacterium | reverse complement strand
TTAAGCCCCAATTGTATGTTTTAATTCATCAATCTGACTTTCCCATAAGCGTTTGGCCTCTTCAACTGCTTCTTCATCTTCAGCAAAATCGGTAATCATTATAGATACATCCTTTGTTAAAGAGTCTACTTGAATTCTAAATTCAAAATAACTTTCATCGTCATCACTTTCTAACCATTTAAAACGAATTCTTTCGCCTGATTTTTTTGTGACTACTTTTGCTTCTTCTCCTTCACCTTCCCAAACAAAAGTGATTATTTTTCCTCTAGTATTTACTTCGTCTGCAAACCATTCTTGTAAGCCAGAAGCTGTTGATAGATATTGATACAACATCCTTGGAGATGCTTTTATAGTGATTTCAATTTCAAATTTTATCAAACTCATTATTTGCTAAATATTATGTTCACAAGATAAGCATTTATTTAATGTAAAAAAAATAAAAACTCATCTTGCCTATGTCTAAAAATCGATTATATTTGCACCCTCAAATACCATGGCGAGGTAGCTCAGTTGGTTAGAGCGCAGGATTCATAACCCTGAGGTCACGGGTTCAAATCCCGTCTTCGCTACAAAAACCCAAATCTTTTTAGATTTGGGTTTTTCTTTTTATAAAAATTTACATTAATATTCGGCTGAATGAGACTGTTTCATTATTAAACAAAAGATAAAATTCACAACCATAATTACTAGATAAACAGTTGTTTAAAGGATTTGTTTTCAATTTAGGGAGCATAAAAAAACCGAGCAAATTGCTCGGTTTTTTTATGTTTTAAAATTAGTAAAACTTATCTCGCTACATTTACGGCTCTAGTTTCTCTAATTACAGTAACTTTTACTTGCCCTGGATAGGTCATATCGTTTTGTATTTTTTGCGAAATACTAAAAGATAATTCGGCTGCTTTGGTGTCATTTACTTTTGCACTTTCTACCATTACACGCAATTCACGTCCTGCTTGTATTGCATAAGCTTTTTGCACTCCAGAAAAACCGAAAGCAATATCTTCTAAATCTTTTAAACGTTGTATATAAGAATCTAATACTTGTCTTCTTGCGCCTGGTCTTGCGCCAGAAATGGCATCACAAACTTGTACAATTGGCGAGATTAAACTTTTCATTTCTATCTCGTCATGATGCGCTCCAATGGCGTTACAAATATCTTTTTTCTCTCCATATTTTTCTGCCCATTGCATTCCTAATAATGCATGTGGTAATTCGCTTTCTTCATTAGGCACTTTACCTATATCATGCAACAAACCAGCTCTTTTAGCAGCTTTTGCATTTAAGCCCATTTCAGATGCCATAATACCACAAAGATTCGCAACTTCACGCGAGTGTTGTAGTAAATTTTGTCCGTAAGAAGAACGGTATTTCATACGTCCTACAATTTTTACCAATTCTGGATGCAATCCGTGAATACCTAAATCGATAACGGTACGTTTACCAACTTCTATAATTTCTTGGGTAATTTGTTTTTCGGTTTTTTTAACAATTTCTTCAATACGTGCAGGATGTATTCTACCATCAGTCACCAATTTGTGCATTGCCAAACGAGCAATTTCTCTACGAACAGGGTCAAAACAAGAAAGAATAATAGCCTCTGGCGTATCATCAACAATAATTTCTACTCCTGTTGCTGCTTCTAAAGCTCTAATATTACGCCCTTCTCTACCAATAATTCTACCTTTAACATCGTCTGATTCTAAGTTAAAAACGGATACACAATTTTCTACAGCTTGCTCAACTCCTACTCTTTGTATGGTGCCTAATACTACTTTACGCGCTTCTTGTTGGGCGGTAAGTTTTGCTTCTTCTACGGTTTCTTGTATAAAAGCCATGGCATCTGTTTTGGCTTCGTCTTTTAAAGAAGTTACCAATTCTTTTTTAGCTTCATCAGCAGATAAACCAGAAATTTGCTCTAACATATCTACATGACGTTTGTGCATTTTTTCTAATTCTGATTCTTTTTTCTCTAAAAAATCTAATTTATAATCAAAATCTGCTTCTTTTTTCTCTAAAGAGGCATTTAGTTTTCTGTTTTTATCAACTTCAGACGCTACTTTAGACTCTCTATCTCTAATGCGTTTTTCTACATCAGAAATTCTCTTTTCTCTTGATAAAATAACTTTTTCATGTTCAGACTTTAATTCTATAAACTTTTCTTTTGCTTGTAGTATTTTGTCTTTTTTAATGGCTTCAGCATCTATTTTTGCTTCTTTAATAATTGCTGTTGCTTCTTTTCTTGTATTTTTTAACAGTTTGTTTGCCTTTGATTTTTCTAGGATTTTGGCTATGATATAACCTACTGCTACTCCTATTAAAACTCCCAATAAAATGGGAAGTATCATTCCTTCCATAATTTAAATTTAGTGTATAAAAAAAGCCTACATTAGAAGGTTTTTATAAACTCCATTATGACAAGTTTAGGACTAACTAGCAGATCAAGGATCCGTTCTAAGACGGCTTGCTTTAACTACTAAGACTTATCCTTCATAATAGATTAGTGTTGAGTTTATCAAACAAATTACTAACGTAGGCAGTTGTATTATTTTATTTTAATGAACTTATTCTAAACAAGTTACAATCAATTTTGTAAGCTCATTTAATTTTTCTAATGCTTTTGTATCTGTGGTATCATTTTCTAATGCTTTAATTTCTAGTTTAGAGGCAAATTGTAAAGCACACATAGCCAACACATCTTGTTTGTCGCTTACTGCGTAATTTTGCTCATATTTAGAAATTAATTGATTAATTGCCAAAGCTGCTTTTCGCATACCTTCTTCTTCTTGCGTTGTATTTACGCTTAAAGGATAGGGTCTGCCTGCAATAACAATATTAATTTTTAATTTTCCCACAAGTTTAAGAACTTATTCATGTAACTGAATGATGCACTTATCGATTTCTCGAATTAAAGCATTTATTTTGAGTTTTGTTTCTCTTGAATTTTCACTACTGCCTTGAATAGTTTTTGCAATTCTAAGCAATTTAAACTGTTCTTCTTGCTTTATAAATAATTGCTCTTTTTCTAAAAGTTGCTGCTGTAAAACCGTTGCATTTTGAAGTAGAATTTCATTTTCGTTCTTCAAAAATTCATAATTAGATAATAAATTTTTTAATTTATTTTCCAGTAAATGAATTGCTTCTAATGTATTACTCATTAACTTTTTAGCATAAAACTATCCCTACAAAGTTAGTAATCTGTTTGCTCTTTGGCAACTCTTTTTTTGTTTTTTCTTGATTATTATTTAAAATACTGGATATTAGCCAAGTAAAAAACAAACAAAATCGTTAATATTTTTAGTATTTTAGCCTCAAAATTTATGATTTGAAAAAAATAATTTCTTACTTATTGCTACTACTATTCTTCACCTCTTATGGGCAAAAGAAATATCCTCAAAATTATTTTAGAAGTCCGTTAGATATTCCTATTATTTTAGCAGGTACTTTTGGCGAGTTGCGCAACAACCATTTTCATGCAGGTATTGATATTAAAACGCAACGAAAAACAGGTTTTAAAGTATATGCAGCGGCAGATGGATATGTTTCTAGGATAAAAGTATCGCTTTGGGGATACGGAAAAGCACTGTACATTACACATCCAAATGGCTACACAACCGTGTATGCGCATTTAAAAAAATACGGAAAAGGTATTGAAGAATATGTGAAGAAAATTCAATATAAAAAAGAAAGCTACCAAACAGGCAATATCTACTTAAACCCCCATCAACTTCCTGTAAAAAAAGGACAGATTGTTGCATTTACTGGTGCTACAGGTGGTTTTGTTGCACCACATTTACACTACGAATTTAGAGATACTAAAACAGAACATATTATCAATCCGATGTTTTTTGGCATTGTCCCTAAAGATACAAAAGCGCCTCTTTTTCAAAAATTGATGGCATATCCTTTAAATGAAGACGCTAGAATTAATCAATCGAATAGAAAAACCATCATCCCTTTTAAAAATCTAGGAAATAACAACTATAAAACAAATAGCATAACCGCAAGTGGTTTGATTGGTTTTGGTGTGAATGTTTTTGACAGACAAGATGAAGCCAATAATAAAAACGGAATTTACAGTTTAGAAATGCACGTAAACGGCAAACGCGTGTATTATCACAACGTAGAAACTTTTTCATTTTCTGAAAGTAAATTCATAAACTTACTCATTGATTACCCTTATTTTGCTACCTATAAAAATAGGTTGCAAAAAACACATAAAGTTGCTAAAAATAAATTGCATTTTTACAAAAACTTAGTTGATAACGGTAAAATAACCATCGAAAATGGATTGAATTACACGGTTAAAATTATGGCTACCGATTTTAAAGGAAATACGGCTACTTTAAAAATTCCGATAATTGGAAAAGAGAGTAATGTGCTTTTTTCTGCAAAAAAAGATACGACAGCTTACAAAATAATTGCTAAAAATTTTCAGAAATTTAGCAAAGAAAATGTTACCGTTGCGTTTCCTAAAAACACGTTTTACAAAGATATTTTTTTAGATATTGATGTAAAAGAAAAAGTCGCTATAATACACAAACCTACGGTTCCGTTAGATAAAAAATTCACCTTAACTTTTATGACAGATAATTTAACAACTAAAGAAAAAAAACATGTCTATATTGCGAATATCAACAATAAAAAATATCCAAGATATCAAAGAACTATAAAAAAGAAAAACAAAATATACACCACTACCAAAACACTTGGAAAATACACTTTACTTTTTGACTATCAGAAACCTACAATAAATTTATCTTCTTTTAAAAACAAACAATGGATTTCTAATAATAACTATTTAACTGTAAAAATTTATGATACCGAATCAGGTATAAAAAATTACAGAGCTACTATTGATGGCAAATGGATTTTAATGGAGTACAACCTAAAAAAGAAATTATTAACCTATAATTTTAAGGATAAAAAATTAACAGAAACACGACATATTTTTAAAATTATTGTATCTGACAACGTCGGAAATACGAATTCGGTTTCTGCAACGTTTTATAGGAAAGAAAAATAATACTTCGACCCTGTCTGCCGACAGGCAAGATACGCTCAGTATCCGAAAGAAACGAAACATTAATCTTTTTGAAGAAATATATTTAATGAAAAAACTACTCATACTACTTTTACTTTTACCAAGTATTTTAATGGCTCAAAAAACAGCTATTGTAAAAGGTACAGTAAAAAACAAAAAAAATCTTCCTATTGAAGGTGTTTCTATAAAATATAAAAACACAGGTACAACCACCGATAAAAACGGAAAATATCAAATCAGAATTCCGTTAAAAGAACCCATTTCTATGGTATTTAGCCATGTATCTTATCATCCGTATAAAAAAAATATAACCGCTAAAGTGAGGAAAGTAATTCGCCTCTCTCCTATTTTAACACTAAAAACCGAAACTTTAGAAGAAGTAGTGATTAAGGACAAAAAAAATGCTGCAAAAGGAATTATTAAAATCGACGCAAAAAAAATAAAGCGTTTACCAGGCGCAAATGCAGGTGTAGAAAATTTACTAATGACCTTTGCGGGCGTAAATAACAACAACGAATTAAGTACACAATACAATGTTAGAGGCGGTAATTTTGACGAAAATTTGGTGTATGTAAACGGCATTGAAATATATAGACCGTTTTTAATACGATCTGGTCAGCAAGAAGGTTTGAGCTTTATCAACTCAAATATGATACAGAATATTAATTTTTCGGCAGGTGGTTTTCAAGCTAAATATGGCGACAAATTATCTTCTGTTTTAGATATTACGTACCGAAAACCAACAAAATTTAAAACATCAATCGATGTTAGTTTATTAGGCGGAAGTGCTACTATTGAAGGAGTTTCAAAAAACAAAAAACTAAACGCTATTGTGGGTATTCGCTACAGAGACAATAGTTTGTTTGTAAATAGTAAAGAAATAAAAGTGAATTTTAAACCTAAATTTACTGATGTTCAATCTTACCTTTCGTATGAAATTTCTAAAAAATGGCAGGTTCATTTTTTAGGGAATTTTTCTTTAAATAATTATAATTACACACCAATTTCTCGTATTACTCGCTTTGGCACAGTTGCAGACCCCATAGAACTTAATGTAGAATACTTTGGACAAGAGCAAGATAAATACCTAACTTTATTTGGAGCTATTTCTACTGATTATCAAATGAATGAACAGTTAAAAATTACAGGAACAGTTTCTTCATACAACACTCAAGAAGAAGAATATTTTGATATTTCCGCAAAATACAACTTAGGTGAAGTAGATAGTAATTTAGGATCTGATACTTTTGGCGAAGTTGCTTTTTCTGACGGAATTGGATCTCAATTGAATCATGCTCGGAATGATTTAGACGCTTTAATTACAAACGTTCAACTTAAAGCAACACATAAAAAAGACAATACGCAATGGGATTTTGGAATCAAATACCAAACCGAAAATGTAAAAGATCGAATTATTGAGTGGGAAATTATCGATTCGCTTAAGTTTAATGTTCGCCCAATTCATCACATTGCAAACAACCAACCTTACGAAGCTTTTGAAGGACCAATCGTGCCTTTTCAAAATATTAGAGCCTTTAATACGGTTAATATTCAACGTATAACTGGTTTTGCACAATTCAGTAAAAAAAGTGATTGGAACGAACATGAAATTTGGTATAATATTGGTGTAAGAGGTCAAAATTGGTCAATTTCATCTACAGGAAATCCTACAAAAAATCATTTTATTGTAAGTCCGAGGGCACAATTTGCTATAAAACCCGATTGGGAAAAAGATATGTTGTTCAGAGTTTCTGGCGGTTTGTATGCACAACCTCCTTTTTACAAGGAATTGAAAGATAATACAGGAGCGATTCATCCAGAAGTAAAAGCACAAAAATCTATTCATTTTGTAGCAGGAAATGATTATAGTTTTACCATTTGGAAACGTCCTTTTAAATTAACTACTGAGGTTTATTATAAAAAATTGAGTGATGTAAATCCTTATACGGTTGATAATGTTAGAATTAGATACGCCGCAAAAAACAATGCAATTGCCTATGCTACAGGAATTGACGTTCGGTTAAATGGTGAGTTTGTTCCTGGAAATGAAAGTTGGATTAGTATTGGATATTTAAAAACACAAGAGAACATTAACAATAAAGGATACATTGCAAGACCTACCGATCAACGTTTAAAAGTGGGGATTTTATTTCAAGATTATGTACCCAATTTACCCGATTTAAAAGCGTATTTAAACTTGGTATTTAACACAGGTGTTCCTGGAGGTTCGCCAGCGTATGCAGATGTATATCAATATCAAAATAGGTTAAGAGCCTATAAAAGAGCCGATTTAGGAATTTCGTATGTTTTTGCCGATGCAAATAAACAAGTAAAAACAGGTTGGTTGCGTAATTTTAGCGAATTTACTGCGGGTTTAGAATTGTTTAATATGTTTGATATACAAAACTCAATTACCAATACTTGGGTTAGAGATGTGTATTCTAAAACGCAATTCGGAATTCCAAATTACATGACAGGAAGAGTGTTAAATTTTAAAATTGGGATGGAGTTTTAGAGTTACCTCCCTCTTTTTGACTAACCTCTATTTACATCTTTAAGCACCTATACATTGCCTTTACAAAAATCTACGAGCCTCAATTCGTTGAAATTTTCTCACTAAAACTATAATTATAATTGATGATTTTAATATCTTTATCAAAAAATTTTATACAATGACCATCACACAATTAAAATACGTCCTTTCGGTAGCAGAATATCAAAATTTTACGGTAGCCGCAACACATAGTTTTGTTACACAACCCACGTTGAGTATGCAAATTCAGAAATTAGAAGATGAATTAGAAGTAAAAATATTTAATCGGGCTAAAAAACCCATCGAATTAACAGAAATTGGCAAACGAATTGTAGAACAAGCCAAAGTAATTGTAAATGAAAGTAATAGAATTGTAGATATTGTACATCAACAAAAAGGATATATTGGTGGCGAGTTTACCTTAGGAATTATCCCTACCATTATGCCTACTCTATTACCCATGTTTTTACAACATTTTACAAAAAAACATCCGAAAGTAAAGTTAATTATAGAAGAATTGACCACAGAAGAAATTGTAAAAAAATTAACTGACGGACATATAGACGCCGCCATTGCTGCAACTCCTTTAGAAAATGAAGCCATAAAAGAGCGCCCTTTATATTACGAACCTTTTGTTGGTTTTATTCCTGAAAACCACCGATTGTTTTCTGAAAAACTCATTGAAGTTGACGAATTAGAAATGGACGATATTTTACTTTTAGAAGACGGACATTGCTTTAAAGAAAGTATTATTAACCTGTGTGGAACTTTTAAAACCGATAATAAAAAAGGGTTTCAATTAGCTAGCGGTAGTTTTAACACACTCATAAAACTAACCAAAGAAGGTTTAGGAATGACACTACTACCCTATTTACACACTTTAGATTTGAATGAAAACGACCAAAAATATTTACGAGAATTTACCACTCCACACCCCGCACGTGAGGTGAGTTTAATTTACCATAAATCTCAATTAAAAATGCAATTAATAGAGGCTTTAAAAGTGGCTATTGATAGTATTATACGTGGTGCTATTTCTTTTAGCGATGTAAAAATTATTAGTCCGTTACAGAAGAAATAGTTGTGTAGAAGTTATGAATTTGATTTTTTGTATGCTTGTATTTTTTGAAAATATATTGTGCTGACCATTTTATATTTGGATTTACAATTATTGAGGTCAGTACTTAACTGCATAAGTTTGTTTCATTTTAATCTGCTTGTTTGCAGGGTATTTGTAATTTTATTATTTGTCGGTTCGAGCGCAGTTGAGAACTATTGTAGATAATTTGTATAATAAAAGGTTTCGACTTTAGTTTATCTTGAGCGTAGACGAAAGGCT
>CAMZMA010000139.1 GCA_947311815.1 uncultured Flavobacteriaceae bacterium | reverse complement strand
GTACGCACAAAAAAAGATTGGGATAAGTTTGAAAAAAAATTGATGAAAGAGGATGAGAAAAATGAAAATTAATTATTTTAATTGAATTAATATTTAATTTATTATCTTTGTCTTAATTAACTTTTAAAAAAAACATTATGAAAAAATTATTCTTATTATTTATACTAAGCATTTCTATTTTTGCTTGTAAATCAGAAAAAGGAACAGATCTAGACCCTATTATTGGGAAGTGGCAATTATTTCAATCTCTAGAAAATGGAATTGACGTATCAGGTACTTGTGAAAAAAGAACAACCATCGAGTTTAAAGAAGATGGATCGATTTTAGTAAATGGCTACGAAATAGATGAGAATAATAATTGTTCTAATTTTATAGAAAACAGCGATTGGACAAAACACTCTGGCACATATATAATTGAAGGAGAAGAAAATAATATTGTTTTTGAAAACAATAACAACACGTTTTATATAGAAGATAGTGAAATCGACCAAAGTGTTACATATACATACAAAACTGTTTTCAAAAGAATTTAATTGATTACTTACTGTATTTAAAACTCACTTTTAGTGAGTTTTTTTATGCCTTTAAAGATTGTGAAAACGGAATTCTATTCACAATACTACGCCCTAGTGTAATTTCATCGGCATATTCTAATTCATCTCCTACCGAAATACCACGAGCAATGGTAGAAGTGGTTACATTGTATTTTTCTATTTGTTTGTAAATATAAAAATTAGTAGTATCGCCCTCAATGGTAGAGCTTAACGCAAAAATTAATTCTTTTACTTCGCCACTTTGTACTTTTTTTACAAGCGAATCTATGTGTAAATTTTGTGGACCAATTCCTTCAATCGGCGATATTTTTCCACCCAAAACATGGTACAATCCTTTAAATTGTGCGGTGTTTTCTATCGCCATAACATCTCTAATATCTTCTACAACGCAAATAATTTCGGTATTTCTTTTCGGACTTTGGCAAATATCGCACAAAACAGTATCTGAAATATTATGGCATTTTTCGCAAATTTTTACATCATTCCGTAAGGTAGTTAATGCGGTTGCCAAATACCCTGTGTGTTCTTTAGGTTGCCTTAACAAATGCAACACCAAACGTAATGCGGTTCTTTTACCAATTCCTGGTAATCGAGAAACTTCGTTAACTGCGTTTTCTAAAAGTTTTGAAGAAAAATCCATAAATGCAAAATTACAAATTCAGAATTAAGAAATTTGTTTTTTTTCAATTTAAAACCTTACATTCGTAAATCATAATTAAATATTTACCATGCAACCACTTCACATTTTATTTCTTATTTTAGGGTATTTCGCAGTTCTTTTTCTCATTTCTTACTTAACAGGAAAAGATGATAGTAACGAAACTTTTTTCAAAGCCAAAAGGCAATCGCCTTGGTATATTGTTGCTTTTGGTATGATTGGCGCTACATTGTCTGGAGTTACCTTTATATCGGTTCCTGGTACTGTTGCCACAGCAAAATTTAGTTATATGCAAATGGTTTTTGGTTATGTGGTTGGTGTAATTATTATTGCATACATTTTATTACCATTGTACTACAAGCACAATGTTACGTCTATTTATCAATATTTAAACAAACGTTTAGGATCTAAATCTCATAAAATTGGGGCGTTTTTCTTTTTACTATCTCGTATTATTGGTGCTGCTTTCAGAATTTTTTTAGTAGCATTGGCAATGCAATATTTAATTTTGAAGAATGGGGCGTTCCGTTTATTGTTACGGTCATTTTTTCTATTTTCTTAATTTGGGTTTACACACACAGAAGCGGTATAAAAACCATTGTTTGGACAGATACTTTACAAACATTTTTTATGTTATCGGCAGTTGTTTTTGCCATTTATTACATCAACCAAAAAATTGGATGGAGCTTTTTAGAATTTTATCATTCAGAAGAGTTAAAAGATTTTAGTAAGATTTTATTTACCGATGATATTCATGAAAAATCGTACTTCTTAAAATCGTTTTTAGGAGGAATTTTTATAACCGTTGCCATGACAGGTGTTGATCAAGATATGATGCAAAAAAACTTGACCTGTAAAAACTTAAAAGAAGCGCAAAAAAATATGCTATCGATGGTTTCGTTACTGGTTATTGTCAATTTTGTTTTTCTTTTACTAGGCGCTTTATTATATATTTATGCAAATAAATTCGGACTAGAAGTGCCTACAATTGATGGCGTTAAGAGAACCGATTTACTTTTCCCGATGATAGCCGTAAAAAGTGGCTTAGGGCTTCCGTTGGCATTGGTATTTATTTTAGGAGTTATTGCCGCAGCATATTCTAGTGCAGATTCTGCCTTAACTTCTTTAACAACCTCTTATTGTGTCGATTTTTTAGATATCGAAAACAAAGAGCAATCTGTACAAAAAGGCTTGCGAAAAAAAGTACATATTGTTATTTCTGTAATTTTAGTAATTGTGGTGGTTCTTTTTAATTATGTCTTAGAAAGAGATGTTATTACAGGCTTATTCACCATTGCTTCCTACACTTATGGTCCTTTATTAGGTTTGTTTTTCTTCGGAATTTACACCAAACACAACGTAAAAGAAAACTATGTGCTTATTGTTTGTTTGCTTTCAGTAGCGATAAGCTATCTACTAAATAGGTATTCTGTTGATATTTTTAACGGATACAAATTTAGTTTTGAACTTTTAGGATTAAACGGATTGTTTACCTTTTTTGGTTTGTGGTTGATTAGAAGAAAATGAAAATAACATTTTTAATAACAATATCAATCCTATTTGCTTGTAACAAAGACAAAAAAGTAATATCCGAAAATAAAAAAGCTCAATGGATCAAAAATGCTTTTATAAGTCTTGAAAGTAATGATTATCCAAAAATTAAGGCAATATCTTGGTGGCACGAAAACTTTGATCGCTCTTTGTTAAAAGTAAATTCTTCATCCGAAAGTTTGAATGCTTACAAAAATGGCGTAAATACTTCAACATTTGTTACATCTACAAATTTAAGCGCTAATAAACTTATTGAACCAACATCAGGAATCTATCATTCAGCCTACCCTGATTTTGGAGGAACAGAAGATATCGTTACAAGCGGAAGAATACATAATTTCGAAATACTTGTAAATAAGGACATTGTTTGGGCTTACTTTTCAAATAATTGGTATGATAACATTCAATTTCCAACAACAAGAGTTAATACAATAAATTCTACAGGAAAAATACCTTTTATTAGAATTATGTCAAGAACCAATTTTGATGAAGGAGGCCCTGACCCTAATTATACAATGCAAAAAATAATTGATGGATATTTTGATGCAGCACTCACACAATGGGCCATTGATGCTGCAAATACAAATATACCTCTACTGGTTGAATTTGGAACAGAAGTGAACGGTAATTGGTTCCCTTGGAATGGACAATACAATGGCGCTGGTGAAACCACAGGATATGGAGATCCTAATTTATTTGATGGAGCAGAAAGGTTTAGAGATGCCTATCGGCATATAATAGATATTTGTAATACAAACGGAGCAAATAATATAACTTGGTTTTTTCACATTGACGCATATAGCGAACCAAATATAGATTGGAATAAAATTGAAAATTATTATCCTGGAGACAATTATATTGATTGGTTTGGTGTAAGTATATATGGCCCACAAGAAAACGGTGAAGATTATCAAGAATTTTCAGAAATTATGAATGACATTTATCCAATTTTAAGTGAATTATCAGACAAACCGATTGCAATTTTAGAGTTTGCTATAACCGAAATTGAGTAAAACCAAATCTACCCCCCACACGCAACCACCTATAAACATGAAAATTAGCACTCCCAAAAAAACTATGGACTAAAAATCCATAATAGGTTTGAAAAACTAAAAATCTATTTCATTAAAACCTCACAACATTGTATTCGTGTGAGTTTATGTAAAAATTTTCAGAAACTGATATTGAGATGCACTAAAAATACATCGTTTTAATTCTATTTGAGCCCCATAAATATTACCGAAACCTGAAAATTAATCATTTTAAAATACGGTGTAGCATACTACATATTCGAATCGTTCTAAAAACTTCTCCTCACACATTTTTTTACACCCTACCTTCTACTATAATTAGGAGATTCTTTGGTAATGGCAACGTCATGCGGATGACTTTCGTTAATTCCTGATACTGTTATTCTTACAAATTTACCTGTTTCTTTTAAAGTAGCCACGTCTTTTGCTCCGCAGTATCCCATACCTGCTCGTAAACCACCAACAAATTGATGAATACTTTCGTGTAACTCGCCTTTATAAGGCACACGCCCTACAATACCTTCGGGAACTAATTTTTTAATATCGTCTTCTACATCTTGAAAATAACGATCTTTAGAGCCTTTTTTCATCGCTTCAATAGATCCCATGCCTCGGTATGACTTGAATTTTCTTCCATCATAAATAATGGTTTCTCCAGGAGATTCTTTCGTTCCTGCCAATAAAGAACCCAACATCACACAATCTGCACCAGCAGCAATGGCTTTAGGAATATCACCCGTATAACGGATTCCGCCATCAGCAATTACAGGAACACCACTTCCTTTTATAGCTGCAGCCACTTCTAATACCGCAGAAAATTGTGGAAAACCAACTCCTGCAACTATTCTTGTGGTACAAATTGAACCTGGTCCAATACCTACTTTAACCGCATCTGCACCAGCATCAACCAAAAATTTAGCGGCTTTACCTGTTGCTATATTACCAACCACAACCTCTAAATTCGGGAATTTACTTTTTACTTCTTTCAACACATTTACCACGCCTTGTGTATGTCCGTGCGCTGTATCAATAATAACGGCATCTACACCTGCTTTTACCAAAGCTTCTGCTCTAAGTACGGCATCTTTAGTAACTCCTAAGGCAGCAGCAACACGTAATCTACCAAAATTATCTTTATTGGCATTTGGTTTTTGAGTTACTTTCGTTATATCTCTAAAAGTTATAAGTCCCACCAACTCGTTATCATTACTTACAACAGGTAATTTTTCAATTTTATTTTGTTGTAAAATAACCTCGGCTTCTTCTAACGATGTTCCTTTAGCAACAGTTACCAAATTTTTAGAAGTCATAATTTCGGAAATTTGACGCGAATAATCTTTTTCAAATCTTAAATCTCTATTGGTTAAAATTCCTATTAAAATACCTTGTTTGTCAACAACAGGTATTCCGCCAATTCTAAATTCGCGCATTAAATTGTTTGCTTCTTGTACTGTAGAAAAAGAGGCAACAGTACAAGAAGCAAACAATTTAATGCGCGAATTTAGAATTGGCGG
>CAMZMA010000138.1 GCA_947311815.1 uncultured Flavobacteriaceae bacterium | reverse complement strand
GTGCGAAAATTGTTCCTGTTAACAGTATCAAAATGATAGCTGAAATGTACTTAAATGTTTTCATAATTTTTTTATTTTAAAGCTAAATGTTGCCTATATATCCGAGATTTAATTATTTGTTACCTTTTTTTACTTCTAAATTTGTATTTTAGCTTTTAAATTGTTAAAAATTATGAAAACATTTAAGTACATTTCAGCTATCATTTTGATACTGTTAACAGGAACAATTTTCGCACAACAAAATATTTGTAGCGATTTTAACACAGGTACAGATGGTTGGACACCATTATTAGCTTCACAAAACATTTCAAACCCTGCATTAGATGGAACAGATTATTTAAGAGTTCGTGATGGAAGTGGTGCATCATGGACTTACAATACTACTAGTTATCCTAAAGTATGGACAGAATTACAAGGTAATTGCCTTTGTTTTGATTATAAAGTCTTTAACGATGCACAAAGTGGTGTTGCAAATTTACATCCTAAAATTACTATCTTTCAAGGTACAACTCCAAATGCAGGAGGTATTAGAGCAACTTTCATTGCAACTAATATAACCATAACAGAAAACAGCGATTGGGTACATGTTTGTGCACCAATTGAATTATGTTCGGGATCTAGCTTACCAAGTAATGCAATGGGTGCATGGGTAATGTCTCCATCATATGACTGCACAGATTGGAATAACTTACTTGCAAATGTAGATGGTATTTCATTTTGGGTGGATGTAGCAGGATCTGGTGCACAAAACGAAATTATAGGAGTTGATAATGTTTGTATTCAAGAATGTGATATACAAGAGCCACCAACCAACGAAGGAGCATATTGCTGTCCGAGTGGTGAAAAAAATCCTAATTTAGTAAATAACGGAAATTTTGAAGCAGGTGATACAGGATTTTATAGCAATTATACACAAACTGCTACTACCTATCCTGGTGAATATGATGTAACAACATCTGCTGCTGTATTTGGTGCAAATGTAAACGATCAATCTAATTGTGTAGATCCTAGTTTATATGCTACAAATAATACATTTATGGTGGTAAACGGAAAGACACAACAAAGTGGTTTTAACGTAATTTGGGAACAATCTGTAAGTGGTTTAGAACCTGATAAAGAATACAAACTGTGTGCTAATTTTAAAGATATGGAGCAGTGTACTTTTAACATTTTACCAAAAATAAGATTATCTGCAGGAACTTATTCAACCATTGAAGTAATAAATACAGATGATACAAATCCTTGTGATTGGCAAAAAGTAGAAATATGCTTTACAGCAGTTTCTCAAACAATGAATATAAAAATAGAACTTGATGAAAGTGGAAATGGTGATGGAAATGATTTAGCAATAGATGATATTGCAGTACAACAAAAATTAGATCCTAATTATTTTATAACCGTACAACACCAAGGAAATGGTAATCAAATATCTGCTTCATTAAATACAATGGCAACTACGGATGATATTTTACTAAACGGTATTTGTAAATTACAAGATAAATACTACTGGTTTATATACGAAACTACTAGTCCTACATCACCATTATGGGGAAGTATGGTTCCTGGTACTTTTGCTTGGTCATCAAACGCATCCTATTCTGGTCCTGGTGTAACAGGAACTTGGGGTTTAACAACAAACTTTCCTAATTATTCTTTTGCAAACAATAAATTTTATATAATTGGTATGTATGTTCCATCTTGTTGTGAAAGCTGTTATACCGATGGTTGGGCATATCAAGTAACCTATAATTTTGGTAGAAGTGCACAATCTGGTGAACTAGATATAGAAACTAAAGAAGAAATTATCAGACATTTTGTAGATTTAAAAGAGGAAACTCCTAGTGATCATCTTATAAAAAATCTTAGAGTATATCCTAATCCTTCAAGTAGTAGAATTAATATTAATACTGATTTTAATAAAGTAGATTCGTATATTATTAGTGATTCTATGGGAAATATTTTACTAAGTAATACAGACAAAAATTTTATTGAAAGTATAGATATTACAAGCTTAAAGCAAGGTATCTACATTTTAACAGTAACAGAAAATAATAATAAAAAGAGTACTACATTTATAAAAAAATAATCTTTTTTGTTAATTTGGTTGGTTATTCACACTGTAAGTATGCAAATATTTACGGTGTGTTTTTTTATAAAAATCATAACAAAAAACCTTTTTAATATTCATAATCACAAGGATACAAATACTAAAAAGGTTATAATATAAAAAAACAAAAATAAGTTATTTATTTTCTAATTTTTCTTCGTCTTTAGATGCTTTTTTAAATTCTTTAATTCCACCACCAATTCCTTTCATTAATTCTGGTATTTTTTTACCACCAAAGATTAATAAAACAACTAGTGCTACTAAAATCCATTCGTAACCACCAACAAATCCTAAAAAAATATGTAATTCCATTTTATTGAATATTTATAAATTCAAGGCAAATTTAAGTTATAAACGGAAATAAAAAAAATTAATTATAAACTTTATAAGAATTAGATTCTTTAATTGATAAAATTTCGCCTCCTAAAATTACTTTTTTATTAATTTTTTTAGGTTTAGATTTGTAATAAATAAACCCTTTTAATTTAACTTTTGCATCTAATAAATCAGAAACATTAATTTCAACTTCTCCACCAGTTGCAGCAATTACAGTAGCTTGTTTAGATACTAAATCTAAAGCTTCGTAACTAGCACCTGTATTTACCATAACTGTTTGCAGTTTAGTCGTACCAAAAAGCTCTATTACACCACCTGAAACGGATTTTATTTTTATGTTTTCGGCTTGTATTTTTAAATGTACTTCTGCTCCTTCTTGTGCTTTAATTTCTATAAAATTTTGATTAATGGCATCTTTACTTCGTATTTTTGCTCCTTCATTTACATCTATTAAATCTAAATCGTTGGTATAATATAAATTTACTAAAGTACCATCTACATCAAAAACTTTTGGTAAAGAAATGCTTAGTTTTAATAATCCATTTACATTTTTTATTACAACTTTTTCACTTTGAAAGCCTTTAATTTCAATTTTTTGCACATCGCTTTTAATTAATTTTACCTGTAAACCACTAAAAACTTTAACTTTATTAAAATCACCTAAATTTTTATGAATTCGTTCTTGTGCTATTAAAATTTGTGTACATAATACTATAAGAATAAAATATTTTTTCATCGGATTGTTTTTAATTTCATTAGTAAAGACTAAAACAAAAGTGATTTGTTACAGTTTTTTATTTTGTGAAACAAATCATACCATAACTTTAACAGCTGTACCAGTAACAGAAACACAAACTTTATAAAACTGATCTAATATTTCTACATCAATTTTAATACCAACAATTGCATTTGCTTTTAAATTATTTGCGTTATTTATTAATTTTTTAAAAGCTATTTCTTTTGCTTTATCTACTGCTTTTGGTAAATTATTACTTGAAAATATTCCATAAACAGTGAGAGAAACTCCTGTTACGATTCCTAAATAATCGATTATTTTATGGTTTTCTATAGAATTTACCAAAAGCAGTAGATAAAGCAAAAGAAATAGCTTTTAAAAAATTAATAAATAACGCAAATAATTTAAAAGCAAATGCAATTGTTGGTATTAAAATTGATGTAGAAATATTAG
>CAMZMA010000137.1 GCA_947311815.1 uncultured Flavobacteriaceae bacterium | reverse complement strand
GTAAAACAATATGCTTTTCTAAATGATTATGTTCAATGTAGTTTTTTACAAGCTCATACTTTTTTCCATCACCAAACATGTCTAATTGAACATTAACCCCTTTCTTTTTCAATTTTTCAATCACTTTTACAGATAACAACGGTTGTTTTCCTTCCGTAAAAGCTCCTACATAGATAAAATGTATTTTCTCTTTTAATTCTTTTTCAGAAATTTCTATAATTTCATTTTCTCGATACGATGCCGTAAAAAACGGAACAATATTTTTAGATTGATTTTTCCATTCGCCATATACCAACACCTTACAGTTTTTGGTTAAAAAAGTATTGCTTAAAATCCATTTTTGAAAACGATAACTCAACGGTTGTTTACTTTTAGGATCCCAATTACCTGCATATTTTACCGTTTTGGATTTTGACGGAAAAAATACCTGCACGATTGTTCCTAACAAACCAATATTACCTGGGCATCTTAAATGAATATGATCTGCCCATAACATCGCTTTAAAAATTTTAAAAATAATTATCGGGATTTTAAAAATTGTACTGATTTTATTTTTTATTCCGATGAGATGAAAACTCGGAATTTCATCAATAGCAATGTTTTTTGATTCAAACGGAGCATCAATAGGAGAAATTGCATTTTTAGAAATAGGTGCAACAATCTTCGTTTTTGCTACATTTTGTAACCATAAATTCATTTCACGTACATAAGGTTCGTAGGCAAATAAAGAATTGTTTTTTTGCTTAATTACTGCGTGTGAAATAATGACAAACCTCATACTTTCAGCGGTTTGCTAAACAATAAACTCAACCAGCCTATTTTTCTACCCAAAGCTTCTGTAAAGGCTTCTTTTCTTTTTTTTGTGGTAAAAACATTGGTAAAACGAATGGTCATCAATAATAGTACAATGGCATTCCATTTTAAGCGTGCTTTTAATGACGGATTTGGGTATTTGGTACGCCAAACATACCAACCGTTGCGTACTACCATTTTTCCGTAGGCATATTTATTGGGTCTTCCTCCTGCTTCGTGATAATGATACAACGTTGCACCTGTGTTTACATACAATGCATGTTTTTTAGAAACTCGCAAACAATATTCTAAATCTTCATACAATCCGTAACCTACAAAATATTCAGAAAATTGAATAGTATCTACTACTTCTTTTTTAAAGGATGACACGCCCCCCATAAAGTATGCAGCTTGATATGTTTTATCATTTGGAGGCAAACTACCTACCGAAAACCCATTTCCGAATTGAGGCATAAAACAAGGTGGTTTGTCTGATAGTAATCCTAATTTTTTACGGAATACATTTCTACTTCCTAAATTTCGTACCCAACCATCTATTTCATACTCATTAAATGTAGATTTTTCGTTTGATTTTAGTTTCCGCCAATTTACCTCGTTAATGATATAACCTCCAACTCCACCTGCATTTGGGTACTTTTTATACGTGCCAATTAATTTTTTAAAATAAGTTGGTGTTAGCACAATATCATCATCTAAAAAACAAACAATATCTATTTCTTTAGCAACTTTTGAGATGCCAAAATTACGTTGTTTGGTTAAGCCTCTGTTTGCTTTATCTACTTTGTAATAACGCAAATTTTTAAAAGTTTTTTGTTCAAAAACTACTTTGGTTGTATCATTAGTAGAACCATCAACAATGAGTATTTCATCAGGATATAATTCTTGTTTTTTTATAGATGCCAACAAGGTTACAATCGCTTTGGGACGCATATAGGTACAAATAATGAGGCTAAATTTCATCCTTAGTTTATTAAATGGTTCCACATACGTTCAATAGTTTTATCAATAGGTAATTTGGTTACTCTTGCTACCCATTGTTGTCTTCCTTTTTCGGTTTTTTCTGGGTTTTCTAAGGCGTTTTTTAATACCTTTTCTATTTGATTTCTGTCTTTTATCCAAAAAACAGGATGAATATCTTTAATGATTTTAAAATGAATATAATTATACGCTCTCTCTACAGACCAATTGTAGTTGTTCTTTAACTCGTACCTAATATAGCAAGTTGGTTTTCTTAAAAACGAAGCATCAATTGCCATAGTAGAACCTACATTTATGATTAATTTTGAGTGTAAAATCGTGTTTACCAGTAACGAAACGTCTTTTTTACTGGGGCCGCCTTGATTCCATAAAAAAGTAGCTGTACCAAACCATTCGGGTTTTATTTCGGTTAAAATAGTGGCGTATTTTTGTAAAGGTTTGTCGAATCCTTCGTTTCTGTCAATCGGATTGGGTCTAAACAACACTCTATATACGTCTTCTTTTTGGTTGATTTGCATGACTGCTTTACAAACATCTGCTAAATAAATAGGGTCATTGGGTGATGAAGTTTTATCATTTCCAGAAAATAAAATGTATTTTTTATCGGTATCTAAATCAAACTGCGATAAAAATTGTTTTCTCTCTATTCGGTATTCTTCTTTAAAATACGGAATAAATTGTGGTGTTCCTGTTACCTTAATCGTTTTGGGGTTGATAAACGGATAATGGTCTATCATTTCTTGTTTCATATAATCGCTCCATACAAAATATTGGTCGGCTTTTACTAGTTGCACACCTTTCGGAATGTTGTCCCAAGAATGGATAAAACAGGTAGTTTTAATCCCTAAATCTTTGGCAGCCAACATGGGGGCAACGGCGCTACTTGCTCGTTGATGTGTGCAAAAAACCTGTGTAGGTTGTAACTCTTCTAACTGTTTTTTACATTGTTTGTAATAGATCGTTTTTCGGGTTGCTTTATAAAAAGGTTTGTCTAAATATTCGATTCCTTTCTCTGTAGCAAATGCTTTGGCGATTAGAGTAGATACCGCATTTTTACTTTTAATTTTTAACGATTTCTGATGCGTAATTCCGATTAAATAAGATAGATAATTCTTATTTTTAAAGGTTTTGGTATTGTAAAATAATTAGGCTTTGTTTTTAATTTTCTGAATAAAATTAAAAAAAAAGACGAATTATTTTACAATAACAAAAGGTTTAAAATTAAGAATTATCTGTCTTAT
>CAMZMA010000136.1 GCA_947311815.1 uncultured Flavobacteriaceae bacterium | reverse complement strand
TTGTACTTTTAATTTATGTCCTAAAATATACTTTGATACACCCAACGTGTATTGATTTTCTGTGCCTTTATTGGTAATATTACTTTAGATAATATTACCAATAAAGGCACAGAAAATCAATACACGTTGGGTGTATCAAAGTATATTTTAGGACATAAATTAAAAGTACAATCAGACATTAGTTATTTAGACAACGAAATTGCTAACAATCAACTAATGTACAGACTTCAATTAGATATTCATTTTTAACAATAAGGTAACAATAAGATAACATTTAAAAGTAGCTGTATTTTTAAATTTGTATCAGAAAAAAATCAAACAAAACATGGGAGATCCATATATTTTAATGTTAGCCGCTTTGGCTATTTTAGCTGTAATTGACTTAGTAGTAGGAGTAAGTAATGATGCTGTTAATTTTTTAAATTCAGCCATTGGTTCTAAAGCAATTTCGGTAAAAAACATCTTAATTATTGCTAGTTTAGGTGTGTTTTTTGGTGCAGTAACTTCAAGCGGAATGATGGAAGTAGCGCGTAAAGGTATTTTTGTGCCCAGTCAGTTTTACTTTAACGAAATCATGTACATTTTTATGGCGGTAATGATTACAGATATTTTACTGTTAGATGTTTTTAATTCGTTAGGAATGCCAACATCAACAACCGTTTCAATTGTATTTGAATTATTAGGAGCAGCCGTTGCCATGGCGTTGATAAAAATTTCTGCCGATAATGGTAAAAGTATATCAGATTTGGCACAATATATTAATACCGATAAAGCCATGTTAATCATCTTCGGAATTTTACTTTCGGTTGTGGTAGCATTTTCTGTAGGAGCAATTGTACAGTACTTTTCTAGACTGATTTATTCTTTCGAATTTGAAAAAAGACCGAGTTACGTTAGTGCTTTGTTTGGTGGTTTTGCCATTACTGCCATCACCTATTTTATTATAATTAAAGGATTAAAAGGAACACCTTTTTATAAAGACATCAAACATATTATAGAAGGAAATACGCTGTTAATTATTGCAGCAAGTTTTGTTTTTTGGACTATTATTTCTCAATTATTAATAAAATTGATAAACTTAAATGTTTTAAAATTAATTATAGGAATTGGTACATTTTCTTTAGCGATGGCTTTTTCTGGTAACGATTTGGTGAATTTCATTGGCGTACCCATTGCCGCTTTAAATTCATATGAAGCGTGGCAAACATCAGGAGTTGCGGCAGATGCTTTTTCTATGGGGGTTTTAGCTAAAAAAGTACCATCAAATCTTTGGTTATTACTTTTGGCTGGAGGTGTTATGGTAATAACTATCTGGACATCAAAAAAAGCTAAAAATGTAATTAAAACAGGTGTAGATTTATCGCGTCAAGGAGAGGGTCATGAAAAATTTCAACCCAATCCAATGTCTAGAGTTGTAGTAAGAGCTGCTATGAGTATCAATGCAGGTTTTAACTTTTTTATTCCACAAAAAACACAACAATATATTAATTCTAAATTTCAAAGACCTGTTGTAAAATTATCGAAAGATAAAACCTATGAAATGCCTGCGTTTGATATGGTGAGAGCATCGGTTAATTTAATTGTTGCAGGTATTTTAATATCAATTGGTACTTCTTTACACTTGCCTTTATCTACCACATATGTAACATTTATGGTAGCTATGGGAACATCTTTAGCAGACAGAGCTTGGGGGCGCGAAAGTGCTGTATATAGAGTTGCAGGAGTACTGAATGTCATTGGCGGATGGTTTTTAACTGCAATTATCGCTTTTTCTGCCGCAGCAATTTTTGCCTATTTAATTAGTTTAGGCGGTATTGCAGCAGTGGCAATGTTGTTAACTTTAGTGGTAATATTAATGACTAGAAACTATATTAATCATAATAAAAAAGCGAAAGAAGAGAAAAAACAACATCATATAGAAAGAGCTGAATTAATTACTATTAATGGCGTTATTGAAGAAAGTGCAGATCATATTGCAGAAGTTGCACAACGTGTAAATAAACTATACACTAATGTGGTAAATGATTTGGCAAAACACGATTTAAACAAATTACGTAAAACAGACAAACACGTCTCTAAATTAAATGATGAAATAGATAACTTAAAAGACGGTGTTTTCTATTTTATAAAATCGTTGGATGAAACCTCTGTACAAGCTAGTCGATTTTATATTATGGTATTGGCGTATTTACAAGATGTAGCGCAATCTATCAGTTATATTTCTAGAGCAAGTTACAAACATGTAAATAACAACCATAAAAACTTAAAGAAAGGTCAGTTAAAAGATTTAAAAGGAATTGACAATCAATTAACGGAACTGTTAAACAAAGTAAGTTTTATTTTTGAAAACAGAACATTTGAACAGTTAGAGCTTGTTTTAACCGGAAAGAAACAGTTGTTAGCAGATGTTTCGACTTCTGTAGAAAAGCAAGTAGCAAGAATTAGAACCGAAGAAACAAGTCCTAAAAATACGACATTGTATTTTAGTATTTTATTAGAAACAAAAGATTTATTAGACGCTTTTACAAGCCTTCTAGAAACTTATGAAGAGTTTCATATTTCTACAAAAGAAATAGAAGAGTAGAAAATTCTTTTTTCTTTGAATTAATTAGACTTTTAAGACCTTACAAGTTATTTTGGATAAATAAATTTGTAAGGTCTTTTTTACTTTAAGGTTGCTAAAACCATTCGTAATTCTGCATAAGAAAAATCTGGATCTACTTTTTCTTTTAGTTCCGATAAACTTTCATATTTAACTTTTTTGATGGCTTTTTCTATTTTTTTAAAGCGTTTTTCTGGAATTAAATCAAAAACCGTCAGTTCTCCTGTTGCTATAAACGTAGTGAGATGTCCTAAAATAGTACCTGTTGTAAATTCTCTTTTTGTAGCAATTTCTTCAATCGTTAAACCGCTTTTAAACAATTGTAAAGACAATTCTTTAGTAGGTGTTTTTGCTGTTTTTTCTGGTGATTTCGAGTCTTTTTTAGGGGTGATTTCATTCATTTTACAATACGAAGAAATGAGTTGTAAAATAGGTTCTCCGTATTTTTGAACCCTAATTTTTCCCATTCCGTTAATAGCAAGTAGTTGCTTTTTGGTAGTAGGAAGTTTGTCGCACATTTCGTGCAATGTTTTTTGAGTAAATACTTGAAATGGAGGAATACCATCATCATCAGAAATATCTTTTCTAAAAGATTTTAGTTCTTCAAACAAACTAGCATGTTCGGTTGTTATTTCATAAACTTTAGGGGTCTTTTTAGGAGTTTCTAATACTGCCTTAGCTCGTGTTTTTAAATAAGTTGAGGCATTAAATCCATCTACTAAAACGGTTAAACACGTTGTTTTTATAGACAACGCATCTTGTAGGTTTTTTAATTGTTTTTCGAAATCTTTTTTTACAGTTTTGTTTTCTGTAGAAAAGGTAAGCGCTTCTAAAGGTTCTTTAATATGTAAATTGGTTTGCGTACTAAAATAAGCAACGGCTTTTTTAAATCGTTCTTGAATAATATCACTTTCTTCTAATTGAGAAATATCAATACTTAAAGTTTGTAACTGGTTTTTAAATCCATTAGCTACTTGCAACAAAGGCACAACTCCTTTGTCTTTAACGGTTTGTAGCTGCTCTATAATATTTCCTTGTAAACTTGTTCTGTTTCTATAAAAGATATCTATCAACCTATTTACAGGATATAAAAAGGGCCTATAATTAAATAAATCTTCTATTAATTGGAAGTGATATGCTTTTTCCGAAGCTAGTAAAACAGCTTTATCTGGCCTGTTTTCTTCCACCGTTTTAGTAAACGTTTTTATGGTAGAATCGCTAATAATACTGCTGTCTTTTATCTTGGTTTTTAAAACAATTCCTTCTAAAGAAGTACATCTACTAAGCGCAACGTAGGTTTGTCCGTGCGCAAAAGAGGCTTCGGCATCAATAATGGCTTTTTCAAAAGTTAATCCTTGGCTTTTATGAATGGTAATTGCCCAAGCCAATCGCAACGGGATTTGAGAAAAAGAACCCGACACATTTTCTGTAATTTCTTTTGTTTTTTCGTTTAAGGTGTAACTTACATTATTCCATGTTTCTGGCGTTACATCAATCTCAAAATCATCATCAGGACATTGTACGGTAATTTCTTTTTTGTTGATGTAAGTAATCACACCAATTTTACCATTATAATAACGCTTTTCAGGAGAACTATCGTTTTTAATAAACATGACTTGTGCTCCTTTTTTTAAGATTAAAAGTTGTGCCGTTGGATACGCATATTCGTTAAATTTCCCTTCTATAATAGCGTTAAAAGAAAAACTTTTTTGATTTAATTGATTTAATTCTAGTGTGTTAATAGTATCAGCTCTATGATTGTGTGTGGTTAGCGTAATGTATCCTTCGTTATTAGACGGAACAAAATCTGGATGGTATCTGCTATTTAATATTTTTGCTGATGCTTCACTTAGTTGATTGTTTCTAATTTCATTTAAAATACCAATAAATTGTTGATTTTCTTGACGATAAATATGTGTTAACTCAATACTAATAGCATTAGATGCTAAAAAAGCACGACTACTAAAAAAATAAACGGTTTTATAATGATTTCTAAGCAAGTTCCATTCATTAGGTTTTACAACGGGCGATAGTTGTTGCAAATCTCCAATCATTAGTAATTGCACGCCGCCAAAAACTTTTGTTTTGTCTTTATAACGTCTTAAAACTTGGTCTATTCCGTCTAATAAATCGGCACGCACCATACTAATTTCATCAATAATTACTAAATCTAACGATTTAATGATGTCAATTTTTGTTCTATTAAATTTTCGTTGATTTTCTTTACTTTGCACCATATCTGGCAAAATAGGGCCAAAAGGCATTTGAAAAAACGAATGAATAGTAACGCCTTTTGCATTAATAGCAGCAACTCCTGTAGGCGCAACTACCACCATTCTTTTTAACGATTCGGTTTTTATTTTATGAAGAAATGTAGTTTTTCCTGTACCTGCTTTTCCTGTTAAAAAAACATTTCTATTGGTTTTTTCAATAAAATTAAACGCTAAATCTAGTTCTGGGTTTTTAATCATTTTTTGATTGAATAGTTACAAATATAAAGAAATGATAAAATTTTGAGCAATTTATATAAGGTTTTATAAAAATAGCATTAAAACTTTTTTAAAATTGGCACAAATATTGTATATTGTTCACAAACAAAAACAAGTATTAATTTAATTAAAAATCAAAAAAAATGGGAATTTTTTCATTCATCAAAAACGCAGGAGCAAAAGTATTCGGAATTGGAAAAACTACTGAAGAAGAAAATGCAGAAAAAGCAGCAGGATTAACATCAGCAGTTACAGATTTAGGATTTGTAGTAGAAGGACTATCTATAGAAGTAGATGACGAAAATGCAAAAATTTGGGGAGAGGCAGATAGCCAAGAAACCAAAGAAAAAGTAGTTTTAGTAGTAGGTAATACTGCGGGTATTGCTTCGGTAGAAGACAACATGACTGTTGCAGAAGCGGAAGAAGAAGTGCCAATGGCACAGTTTCATACAGTAGAAAGAGGCGATACTTTAGGTAAAATTGCAAAAACGTATTACGGTAACGCAATGAAGTATCCTGTAATTTTTGAAGCAAACAAACCAATGCTTTCGCATCCAGATAAAATTTATCCTGGGCAAGTATTAAGAATACCTGCTTTAGTAGATTAAACGCCTGCTAAAGGTTTAATAATCTATCAGAACTTTTAGAGTGCTATGAAAATAGCACTCTTTTTTTTGTAAAACAAACCACTATGTATGATATGTTTATCGTTTGATTTAGTAGACTGAAAGCCTGCTTCGTGAAAACTTTACAGTATTGTTTTAGTGCGAATTTATGAAACTTGTGCCAAAATTTTTAGAAGCTGATAACGAAATACACTAAAAACAGATAGTTTAACTCTATTTGAGAGCAATAATCATAAAAAATAAACGCATTTTTGCAAAAAAATATTTTTAATGAATACAAGAACTTTAGCAATCATAGCGCTCTTTATAGCTGCATTTATTTATGGTGTAACGTTTACCGTTGCAAAAGAAGTAATGCCGTTACATATAAAACCTTTCGGATTTATTTTAGTTAGAGTTGGAGGTGCAACTATGGTGTTTTGGTTATTGGGTTTGTTTGTAAAAGCTGCAAATATTGCAAAACCTGATTATAAAAAAATTGCACTTGCTTCCTTTTTTGGTGTAGGATTAAACATGCTTACTTTCTTTAAAGGATTAAGTTTAACAACACCCATAAGTGCATCTGTAATGATGGTTTCTACACCTATTTTAGTACTTATTTTTTCGAGTATTTTATTAAAAGAGCGTATTGTAAAGAGAAAGATTTTAGGTGTTTTTATTGGTTTAATAGGAGCAGTTTTATTAATTTCTTACGGAAATAAAGACGATGGAAACTCAACAAACAGCGCTTTAGGAAACTTTTTAGTGTTTGTAAACGCAGCATCGTATGCTATATATTTAGTACTTGTTAAAAACTTAATTTCAAAATATAACCCAATTGTATTTGTAAAATGGTTGTATTTGTTCGGGTTTTTTATGGTGTTGCCTTTTGGTATTACAGAATTTTTAGAAGTGCAATGGCAAACAATGTCGGCAAATATTTTGTTGAAAGTTGGTTTTGTCATCCTTTTTACTACCTGTATTACATATTTGTTTAATCTTTTTGCATTATCAAAATTAAAACCAACAACAGTAAGCGTTTTTATTTATTTACAACCCGTAATTGCATCTGTTTATGCCTTATTTGTTGGTAGCGATTCTCTAAATCCAGTAAAAATAACAGCCACTATTCTTATCTTTTTAGGCGTGTATTTGGTAACAAAACAAGTAAAAACTACTGTAAAATAATACCTTTTCAATTAAAAATACGTTTTTACTCAAGAGGTATTATGCCGACAGATAATCAAAAGGCTAGATTGAACGAAGAGAAATATAACATACCTTGATTACTAATCGGTATAAGTGTATATTTGTGGTTCATTAAAATTTTGATTGCATGATTCAATCTATGACAGGATACGGGAAATCTGTACTACAATTACCTACCAAAAAAGTAACTATTGAAGTTAAATCTTTAAATAGTAAAAACCTTGATTTAAATGTTCGGATTCCATCTTATTACAAAGGAAAAGAATTATCGGTTCGTAAAAAATTAGCAGCACATTTGGTGAGAGGAAAGGTAGATTTTTCTATTTATATAGAAATAACTGCCGATGAAACTTCTACACAAATAAATAAAGGAGTCGTGTCAAATTATATAGATCAGCTTAGAAATGTGGTAAAATTAAACACTTCTGACGATATTGAATTGCTTAAAATGGCAGTAAGAATGCCCGATGCACTAAAAGCAGAAAAAGAAGAACTCGATGAAAATGAATGGCAACAAATTGAAGTAGGAATTGATGAGGCCATCAAAGAAATTGTACAGTATAGAATTGATGAAGCAGCCTCTTTAGAAATCGATTTTCAAGAAAGAATCACCAATATTAAAAAATATTTAGCAGAAGTAAATGCCTTGGATGATGAAAGAATTGAGCATGTAAAAGACCGATTACAAAAAGCCATTGCCGATTTAAAAGTAGAACTTGATGAAAATAGGTTTGAACAAGAATTAATTTACTACTTAGAAAAGTTAGATATTAACGAAGAAAAAGTGCGTTTAACAAATCATTTAACCTATTTTTTACAAGAATTGGCAAGTGAAGATTCTAATGGAAAAAAACTAGGTTTTATTGTGCAAGAAATTGGTAGAGAAATAAACACAACAGGTTCAAAAGCCAATTATGCCCCCATGCAAAAAGCAGTAATTCAAATGAAAAACGAATTAGAAAAAATTAAAGAACAAATTTTAAACGTACTATAATGTCTAAAAAATTTGAAGGCAAGTTATTTGTGTTTTCAGCGCCATCTGGTTCAGGAAAAACCACCATTGTTCGTCATTTATTACAACAAGAAAAGCTGAATTTAGCCTTTTCTGTTTCGGCAACTTCTAGAAGTCCAAGAGGAGAAGAAAAAGATGGTGAAGATTACTATTTTATTTCGTTAGAAGATTTTAAAAAGAAAATGAAAGCTGATGAGTTTTTAGAATGGGAAGAAGTGTATAGAGATAATTTTTACGGAACACTAAAAACAGAAGTAGAACGCATTTGGGCACAAAAAAAACACATTATTTTTGATATTGATGTAGTAGGAGGACTTCGTATTAAAAGAAAATACCCGAAAAGAACGTTGTCCGTTTTTGTAAAACCACCAAGTGTAGAGGTATTAAAAATTAGGTTAAAAAAACGCAAAACAGAAACCGAAGAAAAAATAAACATGCGTGTGGCAAAAGCATCCATAGAAATGGCTACAGCACCACAATTTGATAAAATTATAGTAAACACACATTTAGAAACGGCATTAAAAGACGCTGAAAAATTGGTGAGTGATTTTTTAAACAGTAAAGAAGAAACAAAAAAACCGTGATACTTTATCAAGGTTTTAAAGGCTAAATAAATGAAAAACATCGGCTTGTATTTTGGCACATTCAACCCCATTCATGTCGGGCATCTTATTATTGCCAATCACATGGTAGAAAATTCTGATTTAGATGAAATTTGGATGGTTGTAACACCGCACAATCCGTTTAAGAAAAAAAGCTCGTTGTTAGATAATGTTCATCGGTTTGCCTTGGTAGATATTGCTACAGAAAACTATCCAAAAATTAAACCTTCAGATATTGAGTTTTCTTTACCTCAGCCCAATTACACGGTACATACATTGGCTTACATATCAGAAAAATATCCTGATAAAAAATTTAGCCTTATCATGGGAGAAGATAATTTGAAAAGCTTTCATAAATGGAAAAACTACGAAACAATTCTCGATAATCATCATATTTATGTGTATCCAAGAATTTCTGATGGAACAATAGAAGTATCGCTTTCTAAGCACCCAAAAATTCATAAAGTAGCAGCACCTATTGTTCAAATTTCATCAACAATGATTAGAAACGGTATAAAAAATAAAAAAAATATGCAAGCGTTACTTTCTGAGTCAGTTTGGAAATATATTGATGAAATGAATTTTTACAAAAAATAGTTCTCCTAAAATTTCGTTGTATATTTGTTTTTATAAAAAATTATGGCAAAAATTAAATCAGACAAAAGTAAGTTTAAACAAAAACTAACCGATAAATACAGGTTGGTAGTTTTAAATGATGATACTTTTGAAGAACGTTTTTCTTTTAAATTGTCTCGATTAAATGTTTTTGTTTTAGGAGGTGTTTTTTCTGTTTTATTAGTAACATTAACTACTTTTTTTATTGCATACACGCCTGTTAAAGAATATATTCCAGGATATTCATCATCAAAATTAAAAAAGAAAGCTACTCAATTAGTATATGAAGCCGATTCTTTAAAATTAAAATTAGCCGTTTTAGAAAATTACACCAAAGCAATTAGGTCTGTGATGACAGGAGAAATTACTGCCGAAAAAATAGATTCTTTAAAAAGCGAAACGACTAAAATGGTGATTGATGAAAGTAAGTTATATGCCACAAAAGAAGATTCTTTGTTTAGAGAAAAAGTAGAAAGAAGAGACCGTTTTCCTATTGTGTTAAATAACAAAAACAATACCAATATTGTCTTTTTTGCACCAATTTCAGGTACGTTAACTCAAAAATTTAATGCAAATAACAAGCATTTTGCAGTAGATATTGTTGCCAAAACAGGTACACCTGTAAAAGCGGTTACAGATGGTACAGTTATTTTTGCAGAATGGACTTCAGAAACAGGTTATGTGCTAATTATTAAACATCCTAAAGGATTTGTTTCTATCTACAAACACAACGGTGTATTGCTAAAAGAACAAGGAGATTTGGTAAAATCTGGCGAAGTAATTGCCAATGTTGGCGCCACAGGAGAACTTACTACAGGACCACATTTACACTTTGAATTGTGGAGCGAAGGATATGCCGTAAATCCGTTAAATTATATAGATTTTAAATAAGATGAGTCTCAAATCTGTATTTGCTGTTCCGTTTGCTAAAATTGTAAAGAAAAAAGTTTACAAATGGGCATCTAATCCGCATAAAACACAACATAAAGTTTTTAAAAAATTAATTTTCGAAGCTAAAAACACTGCTTTTGGTAAAGATCATGATTTTAAAAACATAAAAACGTATGACGATTTTAAAAACAGAGTTCCTGTTCATGATTATGAAGGGTTAAGAAGGTATGTAGATAGAATTGTAGCAGGAGAAAAAGATGTATTGTGGAAAGGGAAACCACTGTACTTTGCCAAAACATCAGGCACAACTTCGGGGGCAAAATACATCCCGATTACCAAAGAATCAATGCCAACACATATCAAAGCAGCAAGAAACGCTTTGTTGCTTTATATTGCCGAAAAAAATGATGCCAGTTTTGTAAACGGTAAAATGATTTTTTTACAAGGAAGTCCTGTTTTAGAGGATAAAAACGGAATAAAATTGGGGCGTTTAAGCGGCATTGTAGCGCATTATGTACCTCAATATTTGCTAAAAAATCGTTTGCCAAGTTGGAAAACCAATTGTATTGAAGATTGGGATACCAAAGTAAACGCAATCGTGAAAGAAACTATTAATGAAGATATGTCGGTTATAAGCGGCATTCCGTCTTGGGTACAAATGTATTTCGAAAAGTTGATAGAAAAAACAGGGAAATCTGTATCAGAACTTTTTCCTAATTTTAATTTCTTTATTTACGGAGGTGTAAATTTTGAACCGTATAAAAATAAATTCGAATCTTTAATTGGTAAAAAGATAGATTATATTGAACTGTATCCAGCATCCGAAGGATTTATTGCTTATCAAGACAGTCAAACCGAAAAAGGAATGTTGCTACAATTAAACAGTGGTATTTTTTATGAATTTATTCCTGCGGATGCGTTTTTTGATGAAAATCCGACAAGAATTTCGTTAAAAGAGGTGAAAACGGGCGTTAATTACGTCATCATTTTAAATACAAATGCAGGTTTGTGGGGCTATAATATTGGCGATACAGTTGAGTTTACCTCTACAAAACCTTACCGAATAAAAGTTACAGGACGCATCAAACATTTTATTTCTGCTTTTGGCGAGCACGTAATCGGTAAAGAAGTAGAAAAAGCCTTGAACGATGCAATAAAAGGTACAGATATAACTGTAAGTGAATTTACGGTAGCGCCTCAGGTAAATCCGTCACAAAAAGACGAATTACCGTATCATGAATGGTTTATTGAGTTTGAAAACGAACCTAAAAACCTTACTGAAATTGCACAAAAAATTGATACTTCTATGCAAGCGCAAAATATTTATTATCAAGATCTAATTGATGGTAAGGTGTTGCGACCACTTATCATCAGAAAAGTAAAAAAAGGCGGTTTTCATGCTTATATGAAATCAATAGGTAAATTTGGTGGGCAGAATAAAATTCCGCAATTGTCAGATAACAGAAAGATAGCTAATGTATTGCAAGATTTTTTAGATATTTGAGTTAATTTTTCTTAGGTCGATTGAACTCAGATTGTTACAAAAAAACTTTTAAAAATTTGCATCTACTTGAAATTGCATCCTTTTTTTTGTTGATGGATGCTCAAACTCAATATAATCGGCATGTAAATGCAAACGATGTGCTTTTGTGCCGTATAAATCATCTCCCAAAATAGGCGTATTTAATCCTAAAGAGTGTGCAGCATGTACACGTAGTTGATGTGTTCTTCCCGTAATCGGATAAAAATGCACACGTGTTTTATCGTCTTTTTTTTCAATAACATTCCATTTTGTAGTCGCTGCTTTTCCGTGTTCAAAACAAACCAATTGTCTGGGTCTATCGTCTAAATCTACTCGAAGAGGCAAATTCATTGTGCCCGATTTTTTTTGTAAAACGCCGTCTAAAACCGCTACATATCGTTTTTTCACTGTTCTATTGATAAACTGACTTTGTAATTTTTTATAGATATCCATTGATTTAGCAATCAATAAAATACCCGAAGTACTCATATCTAAACGATGTACAACAAGTGGGCCTGTTGCATTTGGGTATTTTGCTTTCATTCTAGTTGCAACCGAATCGGTAATTTCTTTTCCAGGGACTGATAAAAATTCAGCAGGTTTATTAATCACTACCAAATCATCATCTTCATATAAAAAAGTGAGTATTTTGTTTTTTGCAGGGTTTTTTAACAACGGATTTTCATCCATTTCAATGCCAGAAAGCATGTGTGCTAAAATAGGTTTGCACCTACTTTGGCAAGAAGGGTAAAATTGCTGATGCTTTCTAATCGCTTTGTTAGGCGATGTTCCCCACCAAAATTCTGCCATACAAATGGGCTGTAAATGGTGTGCAAAAGCATATTGTAACAATCTAGGAGCAGCACAATCACCCGAACCCGCAGGAGGTGTTTTTACAGGAAGTTCTTTAAATATTTCTACAACTCCTTTCGTTTCTTTTTGCTGATTCAAAAACTGATATTTTGCAAATAATTGTGCTTGTAATGTGTTAGAAAGCTCTTTTCTTGCCTTTTTTAATTCAGATAATTTTTCTGTAAAAAAAATCCATTTTTTTTCAATAATTGCTAATTGTTGCCGTTTGTATTCGGTGAGTTCTTTGAGGTAAAATTGCTGATTATAACTTTCTTGTTGCAATTGTTGTAAAAATGCTTGTAACTCGCTTTTAGATAGATTTTCTTCTGCTTCTTTTCTGCGTTGTTTTCTATCTTTTTTCGCTTGTTTTAATCGATTTTTTTCTTGTTGTAATTCGGTTTCTATTGCCTGTTTTTGCTGTTGATATTGTTGCTGAATAGTTATAAAATCAGTGTTATTTTTTAAAGCACTAATTTTAAGATTAAGTTGATTTAATTTTCCTTCGCCAACAGGATAAAAACTACCTTTTTGATACCGATGAAAAACAGGTGGTACAAAAAAAACAGGAATACTATTATCAGAAAACATCCCCGAAAATGCCGATAAAAAACCGATTTCACCTTGTTGATTTTTAACCACCAAAACCCCAAACATTTTTCCGATAGCTTCTGATGAATTCTCTTTTTTTAGCCCAAAATTATGCGTAAAATCGGTTTGAGTTGCTAAATATTCTTGTACCTCTTTCGCTGCTAATTTACATAATTGATGAGGTTCATAATAAAACGGAAACGTAAATTTTTCGGGGAGTTTTATCCCTAAAATATTTGTTTTAAAATGATGGAAGTGGTTGTACATATTTTGCTTTTTATTCATTTTTCATATCCGTCATTACGAGGAGGCACGACGAAGTAATCTTTCTTTATAAGATTCCTTCACTACGGTCGGAATGACAGAGAGTTCCATTTTTTTCATTTTTTGATGAGATTGCCATACTTCGACTTCGCTCAGTACAGGCCACCTCCTCGCAATGACATCCGAGTAAGTTCTTCCCCTTCGGGGAAGATGCTCAAAGAGCAGGTGAAGATTTTAATGTGCCTCCAACCAATTATTTCCTACACCAACCTCTACATCTAACGGAACAGACATTTTAAAAGCATTTTCCATTTCTTGTTTGATGATGTTCTTTACAACATCTAATTCGCTTTTTAACACATCAAAAACCAACTCATCATGTACTTGCAATAACATTTTAGATTTGAATTTTTCTTGCTCAAATCGGTTGTAAATACGAATCATGGCAATTTTAATAATATCTGCGGCAGATCCTTGTATGGGCGCATTTACCGCATTTCTTTCATCGCCAGAACGCACCATCGCATTTCTAGAATTGATATTTTTTAAATAACGTCTTCGTCCTAAAATCGTTTCTACATAGCCATTATCTCGTGCAAAATCTACCTGTTTTGCCATGTAATTTTTTAACTTCGGATAGGTTTCATAATAGGTGTCAATCAATTCTTTGGCTTCCGATCTGCTTAAATCGGTCTGATTGCTCAATCCGAAGGCAGAAACGCCATAAATAATTCCGAAATTAACGGTTTTTGCATTACTACGTTGCTCTCGAGTAACTTCGTCAATCGGAACATTAAATACTTTTGCAGCGGTAGAAGCATGAATATCTTCGCCATTTTTAAAGGCATGTATCATGGTTTCTTCTTCACTTAATGCGGCGATAATTCGCAGTTCAATTTGACTGTAATCTGCTGCTAATAAAATGTGATTTTCATCTCTTGGGATAAACGCTTTTCTAACTTGTCGTCCTCGTTCGGTACGTATCGGAATGTTCTGTAAATTCGGATTGTTAGAGCTCAATCTTCCTGTTGCTGCCACAGCTTGTGCGTAACTTGTATGAATTCTTTGTGTTTTCGGATTTATTTCATTCGGTAACGCATCAACATACGTGCTTTGTAATTTTTTGAGTTGACGATAGCTTAAAATATCTTTGATAATTTGATGATCTTTAGCTAGATAAGACAAAATTTCTTCACCCGTTTTGTACTGTCCTGTTTTCGTTTTTTTAGGTTTATCAACCAATTTTAATTTTTCAAAAAGGATGATTCCTAATTGTTTTGGCGATGAAATATTAAACTCCTCACCTGCTTTTTCGTAAATTTTTTGTTCTAAAGAGTTAATGTCTTTCGCTAAATCTACCGACAGACCTTTTAAGAAATCTACATCAATATTAATTCCTTCAATTTCCATGGCTGTTAGTACAGAAACTAGCGGATTTTCTACATCGTTAAACAATTTGGTCAGATTTCCTGTTTCGAGTTCTTTGGTAAAATGTTCTTTTAATTGTAAGGTGATATCTGCATCTTCTACGGCATATTCGGTTTGTTTTTCTAGCGAAACCTCTCGCATCGATAATTGATTTTTTCCTTTTTTACCAATCAATTCGGTAATAGAAACAGGTTGATAGTTTAAATAGGTTTCTGCTAAAATATCCATATTGTGCCTCATATCTGGATTGATGAGATAATGCGCAATCATGGTATCAAACAATTTTCCTTGTACACTAATGTTGTAATTTGACAACACTTTGATATCGTATTTTAGATTATGCCCAATTTTTTCGATATCTTTATTATTAAAAAACGGTGTAAATTCTTCTAAAATCTGCTGTGTTTCTTCTTGATTTTCTGGAAACGAAACATAATATCCTTTACCAGCTTCCCAAGAAAATGAAATGCCTACAATTTCTACTTCCAAGGCTTTTAAACCTGTAGTTTCGGTATCAAAACAGACTGATTTTTGTTGCAATAATTTATTTAATAATAATTTTCTTGATAAAGGCGTATTTACTAATTGATAAAAATGATCTACACTTTTTAGGTCTTTTTTCCCATTTATAGTTGCTTCTTTGGCAGCAGAAAACTCACCTGTGCCTGGAGCAGCAAACAAATCAAACTGTCCGTTTGTTAGATTGTTAGCCTGTTGAGTTGGTTGTTTTTTAGGGGTCTCGCTACTAAGCGTAGTCGATTGGGTACTGAGCGTATCTTGCCTATCGGCAGACAGGGTCGAAGTATCATACGTTTTTCGTAAATTCTCTGCCAATCGTCTAAATTCTAATTCATTAAAAAGTTCGGAAATTGCTTCCATATTTGGTTGCGAAAACTCAAAATCTTCTTCATGAAATTCTACAGGAACATCTAACATAATAGTTGCCAATTCTTTAGAAAGTAACCCCAGTTCTTTATTAGCCTCTACCTTTTCTTTCATTTTTCCTTTCAGCTCGTGCGTGTTTTCGAAAAGATTTTCCATAGAACCATAAGCCGCTAAGAATTTTTTGGCGGTTTTTTCGCCAACACCAGGTAATCCAGGAATATTATCAGACGCATCACCCATCATCCCTAAAAAATCAATAACTTGTAGTGGTTCTACAACGCCAAATTTTTCTTGCACTTCTTTAATCCCCCAAGTTTCATAACCACCACCAAAACGAGGTCGATACATAAAAATATTTTCAGAAACCAATTGTGCAAAATCTTTATCGGGTGTTACCATAAAGGTTGTATACCCCTCTTTTTCAGCTTTTTTAGCGAGTGTTCCTATAATATCATCGGCTTCAAAACCTTCTTTAATAATTGAGGGAATATTCATCGCCTTCAATATTTTTTCGATATACGGAACCGCAATTTTAATAGCTTCTGGTGTTTCTTGTCGGTTTGCTTTGTACTCTGGAAACGCTTCTTTTCTGGCAACACTACCGCCACGATCAAAACAAACGGCAATATGATCTGGTTTTTCTCTTTTTATAACATCTAGCAATGAGTTGGTAAATCCTAAAATGGCAGAGGTGTCCATTCCTTTTGAGTTGATTCTCGGATTTTTGATAAAGGCATAATATCCTCTAAAAATTAATGCAAATGCATCTAATAAAAATAATCGTTTTTTGTCTGCCATTGTTTCTTTTCTTGAAGATGCTAAAATTACGAAACTTTAACAGGATGCTCAAATACATTTTAATAATTACGCCTATATTTGTTTAAAAAAATATGCCTCGTTGGTTTTTTCCTTTATTAATTGTTTCTGCCATTATTTTTATCTTAGAGTTTTATGCTTTTCAGGCGATAAAAACCATCACACAAAATAAAGTAATTAAATGGATGTGGATGTTGGTAAGTATTGCTATTTATCTTCATTTTTTTTACATCATTTTTACCACACCAAGAACCGCAGGACAAACCAAAGAAATGCAATGGGCAATAGGATTGATGTTAACCATTTTAATTCCTAAACTATTTATGATGGTGGTGCTTTTTGGCGAAGATGCTTTTCGTTGGATTAAAAAAGCGATTTCTTATTTTTCGGAAGGAGAAACAACTTCATTGGCAGGACGAAGAAAATTCATTTCGCAAATAGCTTTAGGTTTTGCTGCCATTCCGTTTGCCAGTTTTATCTACGGAATTATTAAAGGCAGGTACAATTACAAAGTGCTAAAATACGAATTATCTTTTGCCGATTTACCTGCTGCTTTTGACGGATTTACCATCACTCAAATTTCTGATATTCATTCAGGAAGTTTTAGAAACAAAGAAAAAATACAATATGGAGTCGATTTAATCAATCAACAAAAACCTGATTTATTGTTATTTACAGGAGATCTTGTAAATAATAAAGCTACAGAAATGACTTCTTGGATAGATATATTTGGTGCTTTAAAAGCTCCTTTTGGAAAATATGCAATTTTAGGAAATCATGATTATGGAGATTATGTAAAATGGAATTCTGACGAAGAAAAAAAACAGAATTTTAGGGATGTAAAAAACATTCATCCAAAAATAGGATTCGATTTGTTACTAAATGAGCATCGATATATAGAAAAAGACGGACAAAAAATAGCCTTGGTTGGTGTAGAAAATTGGGGAAAAGGATTTAATCAAGCGGGAGATTTAGAAAAAGCATCTGCAAAGATTAAAAAAAACGATTTTAAAATTTTAATGAGTCATGACCCAAGTCATTGGGAGTATAAAGTAAAAAAAGACGACTTTAATTATCAATTAACACTTAGTGGACACACACATGGTTTGCAAATGGGCATTGAAATTCCAGGTTTTTTTCGTTGGAGTCCGTCTCAATACATCTACAAACAATGGGCTGGTTTGTACCAAGAATTTGGTAGATATATTAATGTTAATAGAGGTTTTGGCTATCATGCATTTCCTGGTAGAGTTGGTATATGGCCAGAAATTACCGTAATTACTTTGATAAAAAAATAACAATCAGCAGTTTAAATAATTTTTATTATATTTACGCTCATAAATTTATTTTAACAAATAATTTTGTCCCCCTAAAATAAGCTAATTATGACAAAATTTAGTGAGATAATCGATATTGATAAACCTGTTTTAATCGATTTTTATTATAAAGGAACAGGTGCTAATATAAATATTTTAAAAAATGTTACCGCAGCTTTAGGAAAGACTACTAAAGTGATTAAGATTGATATCGAAAAAAACGAAAATCTTGTTGACGCACTTCAAATTAAAGGAAATCCAACCTTTATGATTTATAAAAACGGAAAAATGAAATGGCGTCAAACAGGAGAACAAGATGCAAGTACCTTAATTAATTTGGTACAACAGTATTTGTAACCTCAATTACTTATTGCCTCAATTCCTGGTAAAGATTTTCCTTCTAACATTTCTAACATTGCACCTCCGCCAGTAGAAACATAACTTACTTTATTGGCAAAACCAAATTGTTTTACTGCAGCAACAGAATCGCCTCCACCCACTAAAGAAAACGCGCCATTTTTAGTAGCTTTTGCAATAGATTTACCTAATTCAATCGTTCCTGTAGCAAAATTATCCATTTCAAAAACACCTAAAGGACCATTCCATAAAATAGTTTTAGAATTGGCAATTACTTTTGCAAAATTGATAGATGTTTGTGGGCCACAATCTAACCCCATCCAACCTTCAGGGATTTTTGTTGTATCTACAATTTGTGTATTAGCATCGTTAGAAAAATCATCAGCAATTACCGCATCAACAGGTAAATGAATTTGTGTGTTTTTGGCTTTTGCTTTGTTTAAAATTTCTAAAGCTAAAGCTAATTTATCATCTTCTACTAAAGAATTTCCGATGTTGCCACCCAGCGCTTTTATAAAGGTAAACGTCATACCTCCACCTACAATTATATGATCTACTTTGTCTAAAATATTTTCGATAACACCTATTTTAGACGATACTTTTGCGCCTCCTAAAATAGCGGTTACAGGTTTTTCATTATCGTTTAGTACTTTATGAATACTTTCAATTTCTTTGGCTAATAAATTACCAAAACATTTTTTATCATTAAAAAATTGTGCAATAATTGTGGTTGATGCGTGCGCTCTATGTGCCGTACCAAAAGCATCGTTTACATAAATATCGCCAAGTTTTGAAAGTTTTTCTGCAAAAGCAACATCGCCTTTTTTCTCTTCTTCATAAAAACGCAGATTTTCTAACAATAAAATCTCTCCGTTTTCTAAATTGGTTACTGCTTGGGTAACTTTATCGCCAATACAATCATCAACAAATTGCACTTGTACGCCTAAAACATTAGTGACTTCATCTACAATATGACGTAAAGAAAATTGGTCTTCTTTTCCTTTTGGCCTTCCTAAATGCGACATCAAAATGCAACTTCCGCCATCTTCTAATACTTTAATAATGGTAGATTTTGCAGCTTCTATTCTGGTAGTATCTGTTACTTGTAATTTATCATTCAAAGGCACATTAAAATCTACCCGAATGATGGCTTTTTTATTTTCGAAATTAAAATCGTTGAGTGTTTTCATTTTTTGATGTATTAAAATTCTATGGTAATAAATTGTTTTTTCTTTTTATAACTTCCATAAAAAATAGCTTTATTGGCACCTATTTCTTTCATAAACCTACTATTAATAATAGTTTGAGATTCTTTGTTACTCTGTATATCTTTGTAAATCCACTCTCCTTTATCATTAAATTTAAGCACATACATTTTAGAGTTTCTTTTGGTAATTCCTGATAGCCAATTTTGACGAAATTTAGCTCTACTTCCTGAAAGATTTCCCATGTTTTTATGTGCATTTAAAAATAAATACACATTTTTTTGATTAATTATTGATGAAAAAGAGAGCAACGGATCGTAATAATTACCTGATGTTTGTGCTTTATTAATATTTCTTGCCCATTTTAATTTCCCTTTAGGATCTGTTCTTACAATAACAATATCATCAAAATGATACCTATAATAAGTGTTCGTTATGCCATTGTTATAAGTTGTATGAATTGTAACGTAACTTTCTTCTGCCGTAAAAGTAATTTCGCCATTATCTGCATAATACACATCTCTTAACACAATATCTTGCAGTTCTTTGTCTTTTAATTTGCCATATTTATCTGTAATAAACTGTTTTGTAAACGGAGAGAAATTTTTAGAAATAATGGTATTATCTTCGGGATTGATAAAAAATGTACAAATTCCTTTGTATCGGTAATCATTTTTATCAGAATAAAAACCAATGCAACCAATATTATTTTGGTTGGTAAAGGTTATATTTAAAGAACCTACAAAATGATTCTCTACCTTTAAATCTACAGAAGTATTCCCTTCTTTTGTTAATTTTATTAGTTGATGATGGTAATTTGCTTTTCCTTTTCTTTTAGAAGTACGTCCTTTATGAAACACTTTCCCTAAGACAAAAATAGCACCTTTATTAGACACTTTAATATCTTCCGTTTCAAATTTAGCATCTTTTATGGGTAAGGTAAAATCTTTTCTCCATAGCTCTTCTAACTGATGATTTAAAACAATAATGGCATGTTTTTCATTCTTTTTAGCATAAGAATCAATATTAAAAACTAAAAAATCGCCATTTTCAGAAAAAGACATATTTCCGTCTAAATTGGCATCCATTTTACTTCCTGAAAACAACGAATCGAAAAATCCTGGAAATTTATCTATTTTTAAAGTAAAAATCTCTTTCTTTTGAAATTGAAACTTATCTAATGGAGAACTATGTGCGTAAGCAATAATTCTTTTGTTTTTTTTGTCTTTTTTATATTCAATAAAGTAAAATTTATCATTAGTAACAGCTCCTACAGAAATGGTGCTGTTTTTTTCTAATTTAAATTCATACGACAATACTTTGTTATAATTGCTATCAAATTTATTAAACAAATATTTTGTTTTTTGACTAATATATCCCCAACTATAACTCCTAATCGAAAAAAAATTACCCTCTGCATCTTGCAATATGGTTTTAATTTCCCAATCTTTTTTTTCTTTAAATAGCTTACTCTTATTTACTTTTATATTTAAGGTGTTTTCTTGTGAATATCCTGAAACAAACATTAAAAATGCAAGGAAAATTATTAATTTTTTCATGGTTCTATCGTCTTAAAAATTTTCTCTAAAAATACTATAATTTTTCAAGTTGAAATCAAAAATCTAAGGCTTATATTTGCTCTATGCTTTTCGATGAAATTATAGGACAAGAACATATAAAACAACATTTGCAAACATCGGCAAAAAACGGTAGAGTGCCTCACGCTCAATTGTTTGTTGGTAAAGAAGGAAGCGGCACCTTACCCACGGCAATTGCATATGCCCAATTTTTATTGTGTCATTTTTCTGATAATACCGACGCTTGTAACCTAAAATGTAGCAAATTACAACATCCTGATTTGCATTTTACGTTTCCTGTAACTACCAATGATAGCGTTAAAAAACATCCTGTAAGTGATTTGTTTTTAAAAGACTGGAGGCAATTTATTAACGAGCAACCTTACGGGAGTTTGTACCGATGGTTGCAACATATTGGAGTAGAAAACAAACAAGGTCTTATTGGTGTTGATGAATCTTTAGACATCGTAAAAAAACTACAATTAAAAAGTTACGAAGGTGGTTTTAAAGTGATGATTATTTGGATGGCAGAAAAAATGAACATTGCTGCAGCTAATAAATTGTTAAAACTGATTGAAGAGCCGCCAGAAAAAACAGTTTTTATTTTGATTACCGAAAACGAAGATCAAATTATTAATACGATTAAATCGCGTTGTCAAGCTTTATATTTTCCGTCATTATCAGAGCAAAATATTGCAGATGCTTTGGTAAAAAGAGAGCAAGTTTCTACAAATGAAGCTACAAAAATTGCCCATCAATCCGAAGGGAATTACAACAAAGCATTACATATTTTACACAACAACTCTAAAGATGTTCTTTTTGAAGAATGGTTTATTCTTTGGATTCGTGCTGCTTTTAGAGCCAAAGGAAATGCCACCGTAATACAAGAATTAATTGCTTGGAGCGATACTATTGCCAAAAGCGGACGAGAAACACAAAAACAATTTTTAGCGTATTGCTTGCAATTTTTTAGACAAGCCTTGTTGCTAAATTACAAATCGCCCGAATTGGTTTTTCTAGAAACAAAATCGCCAAAATTCGATTTAAAAAACTTTGCTCCGTTTGTGCATAGTGGCAATATTTTAGACATCGAAAAAGAATTAAACCAAGCACTGTATCATATAGAAAGAAACGGAAATGCTAAAATTATTCTACTTGATTTATCGATGAAATTGACTCGATTTTTACATAAAAAAGAGTCCATTGTTTAAGATTATTTAGTTATTTTTATAGTTCACTTTTTAATGAAACTCTTATGCACCTAACCGTAAAACAATACCTGTTAAAACTAGCGCATCCTTTTACCATTTCTAGAGAAACTCATACCACGCAACCCTCAGTAATTGCTTGTTTATCGCACAACGGAAAAACAGGTTACGGAGAAGCAACTTCAAATCCGTATTACAACAAAACAGCGGTTATTATTGAAGCCGATTTATTACAATGTTGGAATGCTATTAAACAGCAAGATTTTACCAATACAACGCCCACTCAATTTTGGGATTTAGCACACACACATTTAAAAGACAATCTTTTTGCTTTATGTGCATTAGATATGGCTTTTAACGATTTATACGCCAAATTACACCACAAAAAATTGTATGAAATTTGGGAATACAACACGCAAAATAATCCGTTAACCGATTATACAATTGGCATTGATACCATTGAAAAAATGGTAGCTAAAATGCAAGAAATGCCTTGGCCTATTTATAAAATAAAACTGGGTACAAAAAACGATATTGCTATTGTAACCGAACTTAGAAAACATACCAATTCCGTTTTTAGAATTGATGCCAACTGCGGATGGACAGCAGATGAAACCATAAAAAATGCCGTACAATTAAAAGAATTAGGCGTTGAGTTTTTAGAACAACCTTTGCCAGCAGATGATTGGACTTCGATAAAAAAAGTCTTTGAAAATTCGGTTTTACCAATTATTGCTGATGAAAGTTGCATTGTAGAAACCGATGTAGAAAAATGCTACAATCATTATCACGGAGTAAATGTAAAACTCACCAAATGTGGCGGATTAACACCTGCTCGTAGAATGATTGCCAAAGCCAAAGAATTGGGCATGAAAACCATGGTAGGCTGCATGACCGAATCTACCGTTGGTATTTCTGCCATCGGACATTTACTACCTCAACTAGATTATGTAGATATGGACGGAGCTCTTTTATTATCCGAAGATATTGCAACAGGCGTCACCATTAAAGATGGGATCATTTCTTATGCCAATGAAAACGGAACAGGTGTAAACTTACTGTAAATGCGTACCCATCAAATTCCAGATACCAAAGTAACCATTCAGCAAAAAGAGTATCTTTATTTTAGCGGTACTTCTTATTTAGGTGTAGCTGCTCACAAAGATTTTCAGCAACAATTAGCTAAAAGTATGGCTACTTGGGGCACTTCTTACGGAAGCTCAAGAAACGCCAATGTAAAACTATCTATTTATGATAAAGCGGAAGGTTTTTTAGCCTCTTTTTTAAAAACGGATGCTGTAGTAACTGTTTCTTCTGGTACTTTAGCAGGACATTTAGCGCTTCAGGTTTTAGCAAAAACTACCGATGCTTTTTTCTATTTACCGAAAACGCATCCAGCAATTAAACACAAAAAAGCACTTCCTTTTTTTATAAATGATGTGATTACTGATGAAATTTATAAATACCAAAAAATTACCATTTTGGTTGATGCAATTCCTGCACTAGAAACTGCTCCTTTTTCTTTTGATTTTTTAGACAATATACCTAAACACATTGCCATTACATTGTTGATAGACGAATCGCACAGTATTGGCGTTTTAGGAAAAAATGGCAACGGAATTACTTCTCAAATTCCGAAAAAAGAAAACTTGACCATTGTTACTGTCGCTTCATTAGGAAAAGCTTTTGGTGTTTCTGGCGGATATATTTCAGGAAACAACGCATTTATCGCTCAAATAAAAGCGTTAGCTCTTTTTGGTGGTAGCGCAGGTATGAATCCTGCTTTTTTAGACGGATTTTTAGCATCACAAAAACTATATCAAATACAATTACAAAAGCTGAAAAACAACTGTGCATTTGTTTTTAACAAACTACAACAGCATTCTACAATAAAAATTGCTAAAAACTATCCTGTTTTTTTTGTTGATGATGATACTATTGCAACAAAATTGCTACAAGAAAACATAATTATCACTAGTTTTCAATATCCTTCTATTAAAAAAATGATGCATCGGATTGTGATAAATGCGAATCATACAGAAGAAGAATTGCTGTTTTTATTAGAAAAATTAAGGCATTAAAAAAGAGGTTGTTTTTAGCTAAAAACAACCTCTTTAATTCAAATTAATCTACACTTAAAAATAAGTTTTAATTATTCCACCAAACTTTTACTGTTGGCGCTTGTTTGTTGGCATTTACATTGTCTGGATTTCTTATAGCTTCTGAATCAGGATATTGTGCTCTTACTAACCATTCTCCAGGGAACTCACTAGTAGCGTTATCTACTGGTAAAGCAAATCCTTTAAATACATTTGTTGAAAAATCATACCTTCTTAAATCATTAAATACTTCTGGGTTTAAAAAATTCGCAATATATTTTTCTTTCATAATATGCTCTAATTTTAAATTCCCCATTCCTAAATCAATTGAAGTATCTGTCATATAAGCTGTACCATCTACCCCTAACTTATTCATACTCGCCTCAATACCATTTATATACGCTGCATAAGCTGCTGCATTTGTTCCAGTGCTAGTTGGAGTGCCTCCATTAGCTAAGAAAGCAGCTTCGGCCATGATAAATTGTGCTTCAGCGTAAGAAACAACAACGATTGGAGCTGTAACGTTAGTATAAAATCCGCCAGCAGCAAAATCTGTATTTCCATTATTTCCATCAGAAGATAAACCATCACCACCACTTTCAAAACCTCTCCATACTCCTGAAGCATCAGAAATTTCTGCAAAAACAGGTAGTCTAGGGTCTATGGTTACAGTAGCAAAAGGATACGTTGTGCCGTTCATAATACTTACCAATTGATCTCCAACTTTGTCATGATCATTTCCTGTAGCTGCAGCTAAAATTTCTCTAGAATACCAAGGGTTAATATTTCTAGAAGTATAACTCATTTGTAAATCATCTTCGTTAGAAGAAAAACCATTTAACAAACTTGATAACACATCATTTGCAGAAGCCATTCCTCTACTTATAAGATGTAATTGATATCGAGCTTTTAATGTATAAGCTGCTTTTATCCATTTGCTTGAATTGCCTCCATAAAATAAATCTTCATTCCCCAAAGGAAACCCATTGTCAGACCCCTGTAACCCGGTAATAGCGCTATCTAACAAAGACAATATTTCTACATAAATTGATTCTTGAGAATCAAATACTGGTTTTGTGTTTACCGCTCCCTGTGAAGCTTCTTTATAAGGTATGTTATCCCAACAATCTGCCGACAAACCAATGTTAATTGCTGTTAATATTTTTGCTACTGCTGTATAGTGTGTAGCATTTTTAGCTTCAGCTTTACTAAGGATTGTTTTTAAGTTAGGTAAGACATACAAATATATTTCTAACCAAGTACCTGAAAGGCTTGTAGCTCCAGACGCTCCTCCTCCTTCACCTGTGAATTGTTGACTATAATTTCCTAAAACCCTTTCAGCATTATATTGGGCTGTTACAGTATGGTAAATTACTGGACCTAATAAATCACTCATATTTAATTGATCTATTGAGGCAGTTCCTGTTGGTGTGTTTACATCAAAATACTGATCACTACATCCTATAAAAGACATAAACAGTATTGCAATTAGTGTGTTTTTAATTAATGTTTTCATATTTCTATCTTTTAAAAGTCTAATTTAAGACCAAATGAATAACTTTCTGACAAAGGAACAGTTAGACCTGTAAATCCATAAATATTACTACCCGCGCTAAATTGATTTCCTTCTGGGTCAAACCCTTTAAAAGGCGTCCACAAAAGAATATTATGTGCACTGGCATTTAAAGAAGCTCTAGAAATACCTAACTTATTTATTAATCCGCTATTAAATTTATACGTTAGTCCTATTGTTCTAAGCTTGAGCCAAGAGCCATCTTGTAGCAAAACTTCTGAAGCTGTATTATAGTTGTCAAAATCTCTATAATAACTGTCTGCTGTAATTAATAATGAGGTTGTGTTAGCCGTAAAGCCACCATTCCCATCATCCATAACACCTTGCAATACTCTTTCTTGGTCTCTAAATTCTGTTTCTTTTAAATTACCGTTTCTTAAGGCGTTTCTAAAACCTCTATCATATAAATCTCCTCCTTTTTTGTATTCAATCATAAAGTTAAAATCAAAATTTTTCCAAGAGAAATTATTGTTAATAGTGGCAATATAATCTGGAAAAGCATTTCCAACTTTTACCATTTCATTGGTTCCTGTATAATAAAAACCACTATTATCAGACCCTGTAACTATCCATTTTCCGTCTGCACCCACATAACGTTGACCATCTGGTGTTGTTTGAAACACCCAGCCATATAAGGTACCTAAAGCATCACCTACTTTTGCTTTTGCAGTAATTCTATCTTCAAAGAAAATTATTTCATCTAAGTCTTCTGGTATAGCGGTTACTTTACCTCCGTTTGTTGACCAGTTAATAATAGCTGTCCATTTAAAATTTTCTTTTTTAATGATATCTGCACTTAACAATAGTTCATGCCCCCAGGTTTCATAGTCTCCTGCATTTCTTATATAACTAGAAATACCCGATGATTGAGCGGTTGATACTGGGAAAATTTGATCAGTGTTTTTAGTTTTGTAGTATGAATAATCTAAACGAAACCTATTGTTTAAAAAACGTAAATCTGTTCCTATCTCATATGAGCTGCTTCTTTCTGGGATTAAATCAGGGTCTCCTGCTCTTGTACTCGCTCTGTACCCTCCAGTACCATCAAACGGAAAAACACCATCATTAATAAAAAATTGTCCTATTTGTCCAAAGTTTGGACCTTTACCTACTTGCGCCCATGAGGTTCTAAATTTACCAAAAGACAAAATGTTAGCATCTTGGTCTATCAGCTCATGAAATAAATAAGACATACTTACCGATGGATAAAAGAAAGATCTATTTTTAGCTGGCAATACAGATAACCAGTCATTTCTTCCCGTTACAGATAAAAACAATTTATCTTGATAAGCTAAACGTACCTCACTAAAAATCCCCATCGACCTAGAATGACTTTTACTTAATCCTGCAAAAATATTAGTAATATTAGATAAATCATTCAACCCTGGTATATTTAACCCTTCTCCTCTGATATTTGAATAATTTGTACTAATATCAGAAATTTGATTACCTATTAAAACAGTTGCTTTAAAATCTTCAGAAAAATCTTTGGTTATTGTTGCTAACAAATTAGATTCTAATCCTGTAAAATTAATATTTTCATTAATAATAAAACCTCCTACTTGTGTTCCCACATCTAAATCTGCTGGCACAAAACGATTTCTAATATCAGAATAATTATCTATTTGAGCAGAATACGAAATATTTAACCATTCTTTAGGTGACCAATTTAGTGTTGCATTGGCTACCCAACGATTTACATTATCTTTTAAATTGCTGGTTTCTGCAAAATAACGTGGATTGTCTATCCATCCTGGTGTATAATTTTTTTGAGTCCCATCTGAATTTAAATAGTCATTGATAGGAAATGTTGCAGACCAGTAAGACATTGAACTAAAAATAGATTTATCCCCTCCATTTCCTCTAGCTCCACCAGATTTAGTGTAGATAATAGATGTATTTACATTAAATTTATCCGATATTTGCAATCCTCCTCTAAACTTTAAATTAATCTTATCGTAATAAGTATTAGGTAAAATTCCTTCATCAGAACTTTTACCCGCTGAAAAATAATAATTTAACTTGTCTGACGCTCCACTTATATTAAAATTAAATTGAGTATTAACACCTGTTTTAAACAATTCATACGGGCTATGAAAAGCATCATTTCTTAAATCTGTTATTGTTCCGTCAAATTGCACAAACTCATCATCTGTAAACGGTACACCCCAAGAATAGAACGCCCAACTAAAACGATTATAACCATCAAAGGTGTTTGTTGGATCAATTGTTACACCTGGTCTGCGTGTTGTTCTATGCCCTTCTCTAAAAGTAGTTTGTAACGCTGGTGTTTTAGTCACTTGCCTTAAAGTTGTAGAAGCTCCTATAGATATTTTAGCTTTTCCTAACTTTCCTTTTTTAGTAGTTATAATAATTGCCCCGTTAGATGCTCTAATACCATATAAAGCTGTCGCTGCAGCTCCTTTTAACACAGAGTAACTTTCAATATCATCTGGATTAATATCTCCTGCTCTGTTTGAAAACCCAAATTGTTCAGAGCTTCCAGAAGCATTAGACCCTGCACTTGGTTGAGTGTTACCAGCAAAAGTATCATTATTTAATGCGATACCATCAACAACAATTAAAGGCTGATTACTTCTCCCAGGGTTTACCGAAGATATCCCTCTAATTAAAATATCAACCCCTCCTCCTGCAGAACCAGATGTTCTTGTAATCTGAACACCCGCTACCTGACCTTGCAATGCCTCTAAGGCATTTGTATTTCCTGCTAAATTTAAATCAGCCGCTTTTACTTTTTGTACAGCATACCCTAAAGATTTCTCTTTCTTTTTAATACCGAATGACGTTACCACAATTTCATCTAGAAGATCTGCATCTTCTACCATTGTTACATTTATAGTGTTAGACGTTACAGTTACTTCTTTTGTCTTATAGCCTATATAAGAAAAGACTAAAACACTACCTTTACTTGTTTTGATAGAATACTTTCCATCAAATCCAGTGGTTGTTCCTTTTTTTGTTCCTTTTACTTGTATGTTTACTCCTGGTAGTTCTCCTGTGCTAGCATCAGAAACAGTACCCTGTACCGTAATCTCTTGAGCAAATGAAAAACTAACAAAAAACAAACAACTTACAAATAGGAATGTTAATTTTTGTTTCATAAAATATTAAATTTGAATTAATTGCGGATAAATATACTCATTTTTAAACATAAATCGTCTTTTTTGTTTAAAAATAAACATTTTTATTGCAAAAAAATTAATTTTTCTGTAAAAGATTGCAAAATACAAAGGTTTAAAATCCTTTTAAAACCCTCTTACCGATATAAACATCGGCAATGGTAGGGTTTTTTGGATGCGATTTAAGTTGTTTAAAAACATCGCCTTCTTTTACATTTCCTTTTTGAAGTACTTTAAAATACACACCGCACATGGTAGTATTCCAAAATTTTCTAACTAGTTGATTGTCTTGAAATTTAACACCTAATTTATAACAAGGTTGCCGCGGTTTTGTAACTTCTAAAATTACTTCTCCTACTTTAAAGGTGTCTCCAACATGAATTTTTGTTTCCTCTAAATCATCAATCGTTAGGTTTTCGCCAAACATGCCGTAATTCCACTCTAATTTTGGGTATTGTTTTTTCCAAAAATCATAATGTTTGAAACTGTATGCGTAAACGGCTTGCAGTATTCCTCCGTGGTGTTTTCTATCAACTACATCATCATTCAAAACATCTTTTACATCAAGAAAAATAGATGTATCTGTAGGAGTTTTATAAATTCCTGTCGTAAAAACTTTTCCTTTGTAATTGATTTCTCTTTTTTTGCCGAGGTTGGTCGCTATGATTTTCATCTGTAAAAATTATTATTAGGACTATCTTATTGATATCAAAAGTAATTAAAAAATTACTCCGAATTTATTGGAGCTAAACTACTGCTATACCTACTTGAGTACAAAATTTCGTTTTGTACTCAAATTATTATACCTCAACTAATTTATCGCAAAAACATTGATAAAAGAACCTATGAAGAACAGCCATAAAATAAATTCTTGTAACCATCTTTTTTTAAGAATTTCTAATCCATTTGCTAAAATAATTGCAACAGGAAAAAACAGAAAAAGAATTTCTGCACCATTTCTTTCACTTAACAACAAAACAAATACTACTGAAACCAAAAAATGCATTATAAGTACTGCCCATGTTTTTTTAAATGTATTGCTAATTGAAAAAGCCAACGGTGTTTTTATCAATAAAGAAATCAACACACCCACACCAATAAATAGCAAAGGGTAAAAATAACTTTCTGTTACATATATTTCGAAATCACAAGAAGGTTTCCATACAAATAGCTCTTCAAAAACAGTCATTTTATCGTACCAAAAACAATAAGTAAAACACAAAAACACAGGAACTAAAAAGCCAATTAGAGGAATTAATAAAATTTGTATGGTAATTTTTTGATAAATATACACCGCTACATACAAAACAAGTAAATATACAACACTAAAAGGAGCTAATAAAAAAGCGATTCCGAACCAAAAACCTGCATCAAAAAGTTTTTGAAAAAGAGCCTTCGTATTTTGAAAACTGTACACTTTTCTTATCGCTAAAAGAAGTAAAATCGTTACATACATTTCTTTTGAATGACGTATTGTTGCAGGAAATAACCCAATTAATAAAACAAAAAAAAGGAATGCATAAGAATTATCGAAAGTGACATTGTTTTTTGAAATGATAAAATTTACAAAGAAAAAAAGAAACAAAAACAGTCCGAGTATTTTTACATATTGTAGAAAAAAATCTACATAATTTTCGGTACTAGAAAACTGTTGAATTGCCTCAATTAAAAAATAACTTACAAACAACCCTAAAATTAGAATATAATTAATCGGCTTAGATTTACTAAAAAAATTGGTTAACATCATTTCTTTTTTATATTTTTGCAGATGTAAAGATACTTAAGTTATGATAGCATACAATATTTGGAGATTAATTGGCGATTTTTTTGAATGGGCGTTTGCTCCGTTTGATGCATTAAGAAAAGGAGACTTAAATTGGTGGGAATCTAACGTAGTAAGTTGGGTTTTTGTACTCATTTTAGTTTTACTTCTTGGCTATTGGATGAAAGAATCGGCTAGATTTAAAAGAGAAGGTAAAGAGGACAACGCTTAGTTTTTTACTTTGGGTAGCAAAAATAAACTAAAAAGGTTTCATGAAAATGAAACTTTTGCTAATGTGGTACAACCTACAAGAGAAGAGGTGTTAAATACTTTTTCTTTAAAAGGTAAATGGCATACTTTTTTTAAGAACAATCATCCTATTGTTTTAGAGTTAGGTTGTGGTAAAGGAGAATACACCATCGCCTTGGCGCAGAAAAATCCGCAGAAAAATTTTATTGGTATTGATATTAAAGGCGCTCGTTTTTGGCGAGGAGCAAAAACTGCTTTAGAAGAAAATCTTAGCAATGTTGCTTTTGTAAGAACTCAAATTGAATTGGTCGATTTTCTTTTTGCCGAAAACGAAGTTGATGAAATTTGGATTACGTTTCCTGACCCTCAAATAAAATACAAACGCACCAAACACAGAATGACCAATACGGATTTCTTAAAAAAATACCATCGTATTTTAAAAGAAAATGGCACTGTAAACTTAAAAACCGATAGCGAGTTTATGCACGGTTACACTTTAGGGTTGTTACATGGTGAAGGGCACGAAGTGTTACACGCCAACCATAATGTGTATAAAAATTTATCATCGCCAGAAGAAGTGACTAGTACACAAACTTTTTACGAAAAACAGTATTTAGAAAAAGGAAAACCAATTACTTTTATCAAATTTAAGTTAACATACAATAGTGTTTTGTAAAAAGATGTAAGACCGTTTCACGATTAGACGAAAGATAAAAGACTTGATTTTTACCAAAAATTTGTAAACACACACATTTAAACAATTAAAACAGTAAGTTTACACATGTTTTTTCTTCCTTTTATTCTTGGTTTTTTAGTTTCTTATATCGGTTCTATAAGCCCTAGCATGCTAAATTTATCTGCCGTAAAAATTAGTATAGAGAACACTAAAAAAGAAGCTTATTATTTTTCTTGGGGCATTTCATTTGTAGTTATTTTCCAAACCTTTATCGCTCTTTATTTTTTAAAAATATTGATAAACAATTCTGTAATTTTAGCAATTTTACAAAAAGGAGCTACCATTATTTTTGCAGCCTTGTCTTTTTATTTTTTTAAAGAAGCTCGCAAAAAACAATCAAATATTTCGGTAAAAAAAACATCAGAAAATAAATTTTTTTCAGGGGTATTTTTATCTGTCATTAATTTATTTTCTATTCCGTTTTACGTAGGTGTTTCTCTCTTTTTCACCAAATATGAATGGATGAATTTCACTTTATCATCCATCGTTTTATTTGCATTAGGGTCGTTTCTGGGTACCTATGTAATTTTATATCATTATATTTTATTTGCCGATAAAATAAAATCGACCATCACTAAAGTATCTCATTATTTTAACTATATACTAAGCGGAATTACAGGTTTAGTAGCAGTTATTTCTTTGATAAAAATGCTGTAAATTTACAAGAAAAGAACTTTGTTTAAGCATAGAATACTCAGGTTATTAATTCATTCAAACACCCGTGCTTCCAAAACCACCCGCACCACGTTCGGTTTCGGTCAAAATAGTTACTTCTTGCCAATTTATACGCTCGTGTTTTGCTATGATTAATTGAGCAATTCGTTCGCCATCATTTATAACAAAATTTTCGTTAGAAAGGTTTACTAAAATTACACCAATTTCTCCACGATAATCGGCATCTACGGTTCCAGGAGCGTTTAAAACGGTAATTCCTTTTTTTGCTGCCAAACCACTTCTTGGGCGCACTTGAGCTTCAAAACCAACAGGAAGTGCAATAAACAATCCTGTTTTTACAATGGTTCTTTCTAAAGGTTTTAAAGTGATAGATTCAGAAATGTTAGCACGTAAGTCCATTCCTGCAGCTCCTTCGGTTTCGTAATGAGGTGTTGCGTGTTTCGATTTGTTGATGATTTGTACGTTCATGTTTTGTGTAATTTTTTATATGTTTGGTAACTGAGCGTAGTCGAAGTTACAGCGTTGTTATTTTGTTTAATTGTTTAACTTTTTTGGTAACTGAGCGTATCTTGCTTGTCGGCAGACAGGATCGAAGTTACTTTAATTTTTTACTATTTCTTTAATAATTGTTGTAATCCTTCTTTTTCTTGCCAATAAATCCATCCGAAGAAAAGCAAAAGCGTACTTACAGAAAACCAATAATTTTCTCTAAAATACACAAATGAAATCCCTGAAAAAACACTTGCAAATAGTACGTAAAACGCTACTTTTTTAAGTTGATACGGAACAGGATAGTGTTTTTTACCAACAAAATAAGAGGCAAACAACATAAATGCATAGGTGAATAAGGTTGCCCAAGCAGAAGCCATAAAACCTATTTTAGGAATTAGTATCCAATTAAAAATGATGGTAATAAAAGCTCCAGTAATAGAGAAATACATTCCAAATTTAGTCTTATCTGTTAGTTTGTACCAAATAGAAAGGTTGTTGTAAATGCCTAAAAATAAATTAGCTAATAAGATGATAGGTACAATTTGTAAAGCCTCGAAATACTCAGGTTTTCCTAATAAAATTTCAGCAAACAAATCAATAAAAAGCACCACAATCAACATAAATAATGCCCCAAAGATAGTAAACCATGTTAAAATTTTTGCATAGGTTTCTTTGGCATTTTTTTTATCGGCTTGATTAAAGAAAAAAGGTTCTGCGCCCAAACGAAACGCCATAATATATAAGGTCATAAACACGCCCAATTTATAACAAGCAGCGTAAATACCCATTTGATAATCGCCCAATAAATTACCGAGTAAAAGTTTGTCTAAATTCTCATTGGTCACAAATGCGAGACTTCCAACCATAATTGGCAAACTGTATCGCAACATTTTTTTTATCAAACGGATGTCAAATTGGAGTTTAAACTGAAAAAACGTAGGCAACAATAATAAAAAAGTTATGGCACTTGCTACGGTTCCTGCTACAAAAATGTGCATCACCTTAGGGTACGTTTGGTAATAATTTATGATAAAATTAGGTAGCGAAATATCGTTTTTTAAGGCAAAAGGGACAAACCATAAAAAGAAGACATTTAAGAGTGCAAAAACGCCAATATTTATAAGTTTGTAAAGGGTGAATTTTATCGGTTTGTTGGTTACTCTTAAATAAGCATAGGGCACAACAACAAGCGTATCTAAAGTAATCGTCCAAACTAATAATTTAAAAAACAACGGATGTTTAAAACCGAAAAACGAAGCAATATCTTCAGAAAAAAACAGCATCAACCCTAAAAAAAGAAAGGTGGTTGCCAATAAGCTAATAAAAGTGGTAGATACTATTTTTCCTTTGTCTTTTTCTTTCGAAAAAAAGCGGAAAAAAGCGGTTTCCATTCCGTAAGTTAACAGTGCGTTAAAATAAGCGGCATACACGTAATAATCGGTATTTACGGCATATTTATCTGCGGCTAAAGTAGAGGTGTGCAATTTTACTAAAAAGATATTGATAGCACGTGGTAAAACCGCTGCAATACCGTAAATAATAGTGTCTTTTAAAAATCGTTTTAGTGTGCTCAAATTAGTAAATAATGTTATTAATCAGAGAGTGTAATGATTTCATATTTCCATCCTTTAGTGTTTTTATATCCTTTTAAAAAATTAGGAGATTTTAATGCATAAATGATGATGGCTACACCAGGTATTGCGAGTAAATTATAAAAATTAAGACCTGACCAAGCATAAGATATGCTTGCAAAAAACAGAATTACGGCTCCAGTATAAATAAAAACAAATTTTACAAAAATAGAAACAAGTAACGGATTCCTTTTTATTTTTTCAATATCTTTAAAATGTATTTTTTTATTTTTTATTTTAATGACATCTTTTTTTATTATGGTAAATTTTCCAGAAATTTTTTCGCCATCAAAAGTTTTAACACGTACTCTTTTGTGCTCTTTAATAACAACTACTTTATTTGTTTTTATGTTTGTGATTTTAATTCCTTTTTGTTGAGAGAATACAACAGAAACAATAAACAAGAGAACGAACAATAAACTATTTTTTTTCATAATTTTAAACAAATTAGAGATACAAATATAAGATTTAACTGCATAATATCATTAAAAAAACTATTTTTGAAGCACAAACAAAATCAAAATGAATAAACAACCAAAAATAGCCGTTTTAGGCGGCGGAAGTTGGGCAACTGCCATCGTAAAAATGTTGTCAGAAAACCTAGAGAATATTGGATGGTATATGAGAAGTACCTATGCGATTGAATACATAAAACGCAATAATCACAATCCTACTTATTTACGAGCAGCCGATTTAAATCCAAAGCAATTAGATTTATCGGATGATATAAACACCACCGTTTCAAAATACGATGTGTTAATTTTTGCGATTCCGTCTGCATTTGTAAAATCAGAATTAGACAAATTAACCGCTTCATTAAAAGGAAAAACTATCTTTTCGGCCATTAAAGGAATTGTGCCAGAAACAGGATTAATTGTAGGTGAACATTTTCATAAAAACTATAAAATCCCATTACAAAACATTGGCGTAATTACAGGACCTTGTCATGCAGAAGAAGTGGCAATGGAGCGTCTTTCGTATTTAACAATTGCGTGTCAAGATAAAAATAAAGCAGAAGATTTAAGTAAATATATTGCAGGTAGATACATAAAAACAAAAATTTCTGATGATATTATTGGTACAGAATATGCGGCAATGTTAAAAAACATTTACGCAGTAGCGGCAGGAATTGCTCACGGTTTGGGGTATGGCGATAATTTTCAGGCAGTTTTAATAAGTAATGCCATTAGAGAAATGAAACGCTTTATTAAAAAAGTGCATAAAATGAAACGGAATATTAACAATTCGGCTTATTTAGGTGATTTGTTAGTGACAG
>CAMZMA010000135.1 GCA_947311815.1 uncultured Flavobacteriaceae bacterium | reverse complement strand
TTTCAAATTTTATTTTTTTATTGCAAATATATCATTCCTTTTTAAAAACCAATCTTAAGGAACCACTAGGTAGTCTAAAATACTTACACCCTGTGTTCGACCTAAGAAAAATCAAAAAAACTAAGACAATAACCTCGTTATCAGAATGGTTAAGGATTTTAATTTGTTATAAATTTATTTTTTTGCGGTACAGCTACAAAATCTTTTAAGTAAAAAGGCTCAAAATAAGCGACATCTTCGATGTCTTTTTTTTGGTATTTATCAAATGATAATGCTGCCATTTCTTTTGCTGAAGGATGCTTATCATCAACAAAAACAGCATTTTTATGCGTAATGATTTCTTTTAATTTATGCGCGCCATCGCCTAAAAAATAAACTTTCCCTTTTTCTAAAAATTCTAAATAAGTGGTTTTATCAACAATATCAGCTTGTATTTTTCGTATTTCCTGATAATTTTTATCATAGACAGCTGCATATACTTCCATTCGGCGAGCATCAATCATTGGGATAATGCATCCATCATTTATAGAAATTGTGTGTGCTAATGAGGTTAAAGTTTTTAACGAAATCAAAGGTTTGTCAAAAGCAAAACAGAGTCCTTTTGCGGCAGAAACACCAATGCGTAAACCTGTGTAAGAACCTGGTCCTTTACTTACTGCAACCGCATCAATATCAGTTGTTTTTAAGTTTGCTTCTTTTACAACAGCAACAATAAATGGATGCAATACCTCGGCGTGCGAATAATTACCGTTATTGAGTTCTTTAATCGCTAAAATTTGACCGTTTTTAGCAATACTTACAGAGCAATTTTTAGTGGCAGTTTCTATGTTTAAAATAATAGACAATGTGTTCTTTTTAGAATGCAAAGATACGGATACTAGTTAAAAGTTAGGAGTTAAGAGTTAGGAGTTTCGGGGCGCAAACTCATCCTTTTTACAAAAACCACGACAGATTGCTACATTGTCTTTGTAAAAAATTACTCTAAAATAGACTCACCGTAATAGAATTTTAGTACTTTGGTTTTAAACACATAATCGTATTTTGCTCTAATCATGGTAGATTCTGCATTGACCAAACGGTTTCTTACTTGATCAAAATCAAACAAGGTCATTGCGCCATAATTGTAGCGTTCTTGAGCGTTTTTAAAGGCTTCTTTTTGTGCTTCTAAAGAAATTTGTGCCGCCTCATAACTTTTAGCAGCAGCTTTAGCATCTAAAAAAGATTGTTCGATGGTTTGTTGTAACTTTAGTTTTTCGTTTTCTAAATTAACTTCCGATTTTATTCTGTTAATTTTAGATCTATTTACGCTTGCGTTGTTTTTAAAACCGTTAAAAATAGGAACTCGAACACTAAAACCTAAACCATACCCAAAATTATCATTTACTTGCTTAAAAAAACTTGTATTAGAAGCTCCCGTAGGTAAATCTAAATTAAAACCATAGTTTGTGTTTGCACTAGCACTAGCAGAAACTGTTGGCATATAAGATGATTTTGCGATGTTAATCCCTAAGTTGGCATTTTCTATATCTAATTTTGCTCTTTCAATTTCTGGTCTATTTAACAAGGCTTTTTCATATACTTCTTTGGGCGAATTGTACAATAATGCTGCTGATGGAGATGCTACTTCTAAAGGAGCAACATCAAAAGTAGCAGTATCTACTTGTAATAATTGCGCTAAATTTAACAAGGCAATATTTAAAGCATTTTCTTTAGCAATTACATTTTGCTCATCATTTGCAGCTGTAGATTTTGCGTTTAATACATCTCCTTTGGGTTTTACACCCGCTTCAAATTGTGTTTTTGCTCTTTCAATTTGCTTTTTACTAATTGCTGCTTGTACTTTAGCAACCGTTAAATTTTCTTTGGCAAATAAGACATTTAAATATCCGTTTACAACAAAAAGAGAGACATCATTCTGAATTTTTTGTAAATCTAATTTACTAGAAGCAACTCCTAATTGTGCTTGTTTATACGTGTTTAAGTTTCTAAACCCGTTAAAAATAGTAACACCAGAACTTACCCCAAAAGAACCTCCAAAAATACTTGTGGCAATTCTATTTTGAGAAACAGGATCAAAACCCGAACCGAAATTCAAATTACCGCCTGTATTTGCACTTACGGTTGGCAAAAAGTTTCCTTTAGAACTCAATACATTTTCTTCTTGTAAATCGATATTTAACTTATTTTGTTTGATGGTAATATTGTTTTCTAAAGCGTGATCTACACACTCTTTTAGCGTCCATTTTTTTTGAGAAAAAGCAGAAAGTGATGTAATTACGGCTATAAATAGTATGATTTTTGTTTTCATAAGATGATGCTGATATGCTTTTGTTAATTATAAAATTATCTTTTCAAATGTAATACCAAAGGAATAATCAATTAAAAACAACTGAAAATCAATCAATTACATTGTTTTTCAAAAAAACAAAAGTGTTTTATAACGGACACTTTTGTTCGTTTTTAAACAATGCTTCTTTTGGCAGTTTCTATATGACGATTAAAAATAACATTTGTTACACAAAAAGGCTATTATCGAAATGTTAATTTTCTAGATTCTTTTTATATCGATATAAAACATAGATTAATCCGCCTACTAAAATATACGGAAAAACCATTAAATACGTAATTCCGTTATTTACAGCTTCTGCCATATTAGAATCGCCATTTTCTATAACGGCTTTACACATGGCGCATTGTGCTGCGGTGTTTTCTATTGCTAAAAACAACAAAATAACTAGAAAAAAAGAGGTTGATTTAGACATAATAAGGAGAGATCATTAAATATACTATAACTCCAGAAACAGCTACATAAAGCCATAACGGAAACGTAATTTTTGCAATTTTTTTATGTTCAGGAAACTTGCCTAATTTTGCTCTCATAAAGGTTGTTAATACAAAAGGTATCACTACAATAGAGAGAATGATATGCGTAATTAAAATAAAAAAATACACGTATTTTACAAATCCTTCACCACCAAATTTAGTAGATTCAGCAGTCATATGATAGGCGACATACATCCCTAAAAATAATACGGAACAAAGAATAGCAATGGTGTTTAATTTTTCGTGTAGTTTTCTATTCTTCTTTTTAATAGCAACTACGGCGGCAATTAAAAGGAGGGCTGTAAACCCGTTGATGGTTGCATAAATAGGCGGTAAAAAAGTTAAGGGTTCTGAATTTGGTATTTTAACTCCAAACAATGCTGCTATTGCTAACGGCAATACAATAGATGCTATTTTAATTATCTTTTTATACTTTTTTTCTTGTGCTTCTTTATTCATCTAACAAGATTTGTATGTCTTCTTTCAATTCTTTTATTTGATCAGGAAAATCGTTTTCTTTTAACGCTCTATAATACATAATTGGGTTACCGTGTTCGTCTTTTCTAGAACGTATAAATCCGTTTTTATCTACCAAAGCAAACAAGCCAGAATGTTCGAATCCGCTACCGTCATCGCCTCCTTTTCCTGCATATAACTTAAAGCCTTTCATGGCCAAGTTAAAAACTTCTTCTTGAGGTTTTCCTGTTAATAAATGCCAGTTTTTAAGTGTTATTTTATGCTCTTTTGCGTATTCATTTAACACTTCAGGTGTATCAATTTCTGGCGTAATAGAAATGGATGCTATTCCGAAATTCGGATTTCCGTAAAATTTTTCTTGAATGGTACCCATTTTATCATTCATAATTGGGCAAATTGAAGGGCAAGTAGAAAAGAAAAACTCTACCACATATACTTTGCCTTCAAAGTTTTTATTGGTGATGGTGTTACCATGTTGATTCACAAATTCAAAAGAAGGTACTTTATTAAACGTAACTAAGTCTGATTTTTGAAAACGACCCACAATTTTAGGAACAACATAAATACCAAACATTAAAATTACAAATGCTACCCCAACGTATGAATATTTTTTGTTCATCTTAAATTTCTCTTTTATTATTTCTCTTTAACGCCAGCAACCTATATTCTGCCAATAAAACTTTAATATCGTCTTTCATTTTATTGTTTAATTCGGCAACAGATTGCATATTGTATCCGTATAATTTACCATCAACAGCCTCTTTTTCGTCGGTTCTTCCTCGTAAATTTAAATCTCTATCTACAATATACATTTTATTAGAATACAAATGATTATCTAACGGTTCGGATGTTTTAAAACTGGCATAAAACGTTTGTATCGACGCTTTTGATACAGGTATAAATTTCCATTTTACCATATCTGTAAAAGCACCTATTTCTTTTTTAAGTTGATTGATTTGTGCTTCGTTTCCTTCAGGATAGATGGCAATGACTTGAAAATCTTCAAAACCATAAAAGGGTTTGTATATTTTTTGATTGAAATTAAAAACGCCTCCTTTTACTGCTTGCACATTATCGCCTAAAAAACAAATTATCGATATTTTTTCTTGAAAAGTTTTGCTCTTATCAATTGTAGAAATATCATTTACCTGTTGCGTTACCACAGGTAATTTTGCAAAATTATTAATTCCTGTAGAGATTAATACATAAAAAACTAGAGGCGCAATAAAGAGTGCAAATAATACGATGTATTTTGTTCTTTTATTCATGGGGTGCAGATAATAATTTTTTTTAGTGCAAAAAAAAAGTGGCAAAAACCACTTTTTTATATTTTACCATCTTACAAGTGGCGATAAGACACTGTGTATATAGGATCCTTCATGCAATACGATAAATAAAAGATACACAATAAAAAAGGAAATGGTCCAAACTAAAGATCTTCTAAACCATGTTTTTTCTCCTTCTAAATGCATAAATACCCAAGCAATACCGTAGGCTTTTGCTACTGTTAATACTATAAAGATAATATTTAAAATACTTGTTCCGAAAATATTAGAAAGATGTAATCCTTCTGGTTTATAAATTCCTAAAACAACTTCTACTGTGGTGATAATTGATAAAATACCAAAAACCATCCATATTCTTTTTGCGCTTGATTCGTGTGCGTGTGACATTTTACTTCTATATTTTTTTAATTAAACAAGGTAGAAAAAGGTAAATACAAATACCCAAACTAAATCTACAAAGTGCCA
>CAMZMA010000134.1 GCA_947311815.1 uncultured Flavobacteriaceae bacterium | reverse complement strand
ATTACAATGCCAGATGTAGGTCGGTCTAACCTGTGTACAACGCCTAAAAACACATTATTAGGCTTGTTGTATTTATCTTTAATATACTCTTTTACAACATCGCTTAACGGTTTGTCGCCCGTTTTATCGCCTTGAACAATATCGCCTGCTCTTTTATTGATGATGATGATGTGATTGTCTTCATGTAAAACTTGGAGGTTTTGTTTGGTGGAGTGCATCAAAAATTATTTAAAATTACCTGCCACATCTTTATTAACACCGTCAATAAATTGTAAAAATTCATCGCGTCCAAAACCTGTTGTCGATGAGGTTACAAAAGAGGTAGGAAGTGTTTCCCAAGTTTGTAACAATTTCTTTTTGTAAGAAGTAATTTGCTTGTTTAGTTTAGAACTTCCTAGTTTGTCTGCTTTGGTAAAAACAATGCAAAACGGAATTTGATTTTCGCCCAAAAACTGCATAAATTCTAAGTCGATTTTTTGAGGATCGTGTCTGCTGTCAATTAGCACAAAAGTACAAACCAATTGTTCTCGTTCTTTAAAATAATTTTCGATAAAATACTGAAAAATAACGCGTTTCTTTTTAGATATTTTGGCATATCCGTATCCAGGTAAATCTACCAAAAACCACTCATCATTAATAATAAAATGATTAATAAGTTGTGTTTTACCAGGTTTTCCAGAAATTTTCGCCAATCCTTTGCGCTCCATCAGCATATTAATTAATGATGATTTTCCAACATTAGAACGCCCGATAAAAGCATATTCTGGTTTTCTATCTTTAGGAGCTTTGGTAACATTGCTGTTACTCATTACAAATACAGCCGATTTAATTTTCACAGTAGTTTTTTTGAGATTTTTTGATGTAAAAAGAACTAAATATTTCGTTCTGTAAGCCAGTTTTCTAAAACCTTGTTAAATTCTTTGGGTCTTTCCATCATTGCTGCATGACCGCATTTGTCTATCCAAAACAAATCAGCATCAGGAAACAAATCATGAAAACCATTGGCAACTTCTGGTGGTGTAACCGTGTCGTGTTTTCCCCAAATTAAACAAGTAGGTTGTTTCATATTCGGTATATCATTTGCCATGTTGTGGCGGATAGCACTTTTGGCAATTGCTAAGGTTTTTAATACCGTCATTCGGTTGTTTACAATGGCAAAAACATCATCTACCAATTCTTTAGTAGCAATTTTAGGGTCGTAAAAAACTTCTTCGGCTTTTTGTTTAATGTATTCGTAATTTCCTCGTTTCGGAAAGCTATCTCCCATCGATTTTTCGTACAAACCAGAACTCCCAGTAAGTACCAAAGCCTCTATGTCATTTGGGTAATGTTTGGTGTAGTACAATGCAATATGACCACCTAAAGAATTTCCTAAAAGCACTACATTTTTTAGGTTTTTATGTTCTATAAAATCATGTAAAAATTTTGCTAAATTTTTTACATTTGTTTTAAGTAAAGGTAGGGTGTATAAAGGAAGTTCAGGGATAAAAACTTTGTAGCCTTTTTCAGAAAAATGGTTAAAAGTTTCTTCAAAATTACTCAATGCTCCCATCAGTCCGTGCAATACAATAATTGCCTTTCCTTCACCTGCTTCTGCATATGTAAATTTGCCTTCTTTTTTTAAATTTTTACTCATTAAAATTCAATTTGACTTAACTACAAAAGTAGTTTTTTTTTATGACATAACAATTTTTAATATTTCAGGAGATTTTACCTAAAAAATGAAGATAAAAATCTGCTTTTTTTGAACGCAAAAATCAATAAATCTTATTTTTTTGTAAGAAAGTGGTAAAAAGTGGTAAAAAGTGGTAAAAAATTTATATTTTTGACTTCAAATATAAAACAACTCAAATTTGATAAATCTCATTGGAACATACGAGTGTAAAGCAGATGCGAAGGGAAGATTGATGTTTTCATCAGCTTTCAAAAAGCAATTAGCTGCGGTGTTGCAAGAAGGTTTTGTGGTGAAAAGAGCTGTTTTTCAACCTTGTTTAGAGTTGTATCCGATGAAAGAGTGGAATTTGATGATGGAAAAAATCAACAAATTAAACAGGTTTGTAAAAAAGAACAATGATTTTATTCGTCGGTTTACAGCAGGTGTGAAAATGGTAGAATTAGATAATTCTGGACGATTATTAATTCCGAAAGATTTGTGCCAGTTTGCAGGTATTGAAAAACAAATAGTGCTTTCATCCGCAGTAAATATTATTGAGATTTGGGATAAAAATCGATATGAAAAAGCCATTGATGACGCGTCGGTAGATTTCGCTGATTTGGCAGAAGAAGTCATGGGAAATGTAGGAGAAGATGAAATATCATAATCCTGTTTTATTAAAAGAAAGTGTAGATGCGCTTGCCATTAAAGAAGACGGAACCTATGTAGATGTAACGTTTGGTGGTGGTGGACATTCAAAAGAAATTTTGAAACGATTAGGGAAAAACGGAAAGCTGTTTGCTTTTGATCAAGATCCAGATGCGCAAAGAAATAAAATAGAGGATGATCGTTTTGTGCTAATTGCAGAAAATTTTAGACACATCACACGTTTTTTGAAATTTTATAGAATACAAAAAGTTGATGGAATTTTAGCTGATTTAGGTGTTTCTTCTCATCAGTTTGATGAAGCAGAACGAGGTTTTTCTACTCGGTTTGATGCTGATTTAGATATGAGAATGGATCAAAAATCGAAAATATCAGCAAAAGAAATCATCAATAAATATGATGAAACAAGATTAGCAGACATATTGTTTCAATACGGCGAATTAAGAAATGCAAGAGCCTTAGCAAAAACAATTGTTGT
>CAMZMA010000133.1 GCA_947311815.1 uncultured Flavobacteriaceae bacterium | reverse complement strand
TCGACTTGCATGTGTTAAGCCTGCCGCTAGCGTTCATCCTGAGCCAGGATCAAACTCTTCATCGTATATTTTAAATAATTTCCGATAAATGTTTCAAAAGAATTAAACTTAACTTAATAAGTCATGTAATTCTACTCTTTAATTACGCTGTCAATTTCAATATTTTCAATGAACTTTTTAACTTCAATTATCAATCTCTTAAACCGATAACTTCTCGCTAAATATTTGTAGAAACGTTAGAATCGAACTAACTGATTTACTTAAAAATCTTTCCAAAATCTCTCTGAACTTTTTTCTTGTTTTTCTTAGCGGGTGCAAATCTAAAACCTTTTTTTAATCTGACAAAACTTTTTTAAAAGTTTTTTTGGCTTTATTTTTTACACTAACTAAATGAACTTTTTCGCTTTTTAAAACGGATTGCAAAGATACTACTTTTCTTTTTTAAAAACCTAAATAAATTTTAAGTTTTTTTAATCAATTTCTCATCATCTTTTTAATACAATCTCTTCAATGAACATCGCAAACTTTAAACCTATAGCTTTCCGTTTGCGGGTGCAAAACTACAACCTCTTTCTAATATAACAATGACTTTTTTTACCTATTTTTAAATTATTTTTCATTCAACTGAAAATGAAAGACTTGATGATTAGTGATTAGTGAATAGTGATTAGTGAATAGTGATTAGTGATTAGTGAATAGTGAATAGTGAAAAACAAAAAAATTACATCGGTATTAATAAGTGTATTCATTAATTGTTGGAAAACTAACTAAAACCTTACTAAAAATGCACTTGCCCTACGTGTTAGTGATAGAAACGGCATCCTTTTGTGAAGCATGAACAAAAGATATAGTGGATAGCACGACCGACTGTAAGGAGGGAACACCAAAAAAACTATTGCTTTTTTGCTTTGATTGCTTTCTTTACTAATCGTTTTTTCTTGCGCTCTCGTTTTTTACGTGTTTTAGCAAACATCTCTTTATATTTTTCTACATTTATTTCTCCTTTTTTATTTGCAGCAATCTCTATAAAATTGAATTTTAATTTTGTTGGCTGCTCTTGCAAACGTTCTTCGGTAAATGCTTTAAATAATATTGTCTCTATTAAATAGTCTTCGTTGTTAGATTCGGGATGATATTCTGACTTAAGTGATAGCTTGAAAATATTTGCTGTGGCGTTGTACCAAAATGCTTTCCATCCGCTTCTGAGATTTTTGATGTTTTGATAGGTGGTTTTTCCTGTTTGACGATGAATGAGTTTTATTAAAATTCGCCCTTCTGTACTTGTCATTTTTTTTAAAGGAGCTGTAAACTCGCCTTCAAGGTATTTTTGAATCCTTTTAATATAGCGTTTTCGCTTTCGTTTTGATTTAATTTTACTCAATCTTACATTTAAGGTATCTATTCTTTCTGCGGCAAGTTTTGCATATGGATATGCTTTAAAGACTTTTCTACGAAACCAATAATAGTACCTTATATCTAATTGAGATTTGTATTTGTTTTTAGGCAAAATAGATATTTCGTCTAGCTTGATTAATAAGGTATCTCCTTTTTTTAGTAAAACATATTCGTCTAAAGGTTTTGGCAAAGAGTCTTTCTTTTGCGAAAATGCGGCAAATGAAATGAGTAGTATATATATGTATAAGTATTTTTTCAAATTCTTTTTTTTAATGACAGCAAAGGTAAAACAAAAATTATACCGATTAGTAATCAAAATACGCTATATTTCACTATGTTCAATCTAGCTTTTTGATTATCTATCGGCATTACACCTCTTTTTGAGTAAAAACGTGTTTTGAAGTTTAATTAGTATTATCTTCTTTTGTACTTATAAAAAGAGTTCCAAAAACTTTATTGAGAGTAAAAATCGTCTTATTTTTACATCAAATAATCAATATATTTTCGATATTTTTTCTTTGATTGAATAAAAAAGAAAAAAACAGACTAAAAAAACTTAAAATAATGGCAAAAAAATCAATTTTAACAAAAAAATCAATTTCTTTTTTAGAGAAATACTTAAATAATGCTGCTCCTACTGGATATGAATGGGAAGGTCAAAAAATTTGGATGAACTATTTAAAACCTTATGTTGATGAGTTTATCACGGATACTTATGGTACTGCTGTTGGGGTTATTAATCATGATGCTAAATATAAAGTAGTTATTGAAGGGCATGCGGATGAAATTTCTTGGTATGTAAACTATATTTCTGACAATGGTTTGATTTATGTGATTAGAAATGGAGGAAGCGATCATCAAATAGCGCCAAGTAAGATTGTAAATATTCATACTAAAAAAGGGATTGTAAAAGGTGTTTTTGGTTGGCCAGCAATACATACCAGAAACAGAGCCAAAGAAGAAGCACCAAAACCTGATAATATTTTTATAGATACCGGTTGTACTACTAAAAAAGAAGTAGAAAAATTAGGAATTCATGTGGGTTGTGTAATTACATATCCTGATGAGTTTCATATTTTAAACAATGACAAATTTGTTTGTAGAGCTTTAGACAATAGAATGGGCGGATTTATGATTGCTGAAGTGGCTCGTTTATTAAAAGAAAACAAGAAAAAACTTCCTTTTGGGTTGTATATTGTAAATTCTGTACAAGAAGAAATTGGTTTGCGTGGTGCAGAAATGATTACAAATACAATTAAACCAAATGTTGCTATTGTTACTGATGTAACGCACGACACTACTACCCCAATGATTGACCAAAAGAAAGAAGGCGCTTTAGAAATGGGGAAAGGCCCTGTGATTGCGTATGCACCTGCTGTACAACAAAAATTACGTGATTTAATTACCGAAACTGCAGAGGAAAACAAAATTCCGTTTCAGCGTTCTGCCTTATCTAGAGCTACAGGAACTGATACCGATGCTTTTGCTTACAGTAATGGAGGTGTTGCTTCTGCGTTGATTTCGTTACCTTTACGTTATATGCATACTACGGTAGAAATGGTACACAAAGAGGATGTAGAAAATGTGATTAAAATGATTTATGAGACTTTATTGAAAATTGAAAATGGCGAAACGTTTTCGTATTTTTAATATCCACCCCTTTCCTAAGGAACGAGCTAAAAAAAGACTCCTCAAAAATTTAAAT